>JBGTAD010000130.1:0-6461 GCA_041750055.1 Candidatus Absconditabacterales bacterium
GGCGAGTATGAGAGAATACGTTGGAGAACACGTACTAAAAATCGGACCTAATGCTGCACCCAATAGTATATTTCATACCGTTCATCCTTGTTGCTTAGCCTGTGTAGCTAAATTGTTCGCACGATGAAAACCTCCTCGCATGCTGATTTTTTCCCAGATTACAGGGAACAACATCACAATACCAAATGCAATCAAGATACCTCCAGAGATATATTTCCAGGTAGATGGCTCTATGCCGATGAGGGCACTGCTTGCTTTGAGTAAAAACGTAAAGGCAATCACAGATATCATAAATGATACACAGATGACAATAGCTCTTTTGATAGATCATTGCTGTACACTACCTCCCAAGATCACCGGTAGTACAGGCAATACACAAGGAGCTAAGATCGTCAGTACTCCAGACAAGAATGAAATAAGATATAAGGTCATATCGATGATATTGAGTTAAAAGATGTATCTTGTATGTTTGACTATTGAGCTTCTCTGAGGAGTCCTTCTAATAGCTCTGTTACTTCCTTGTCTAGCTCTTCGTCAGATACTTGGGATCATGTTTCGTTTGATATTGATGACTGTGTAGTACTAGCATCTAGATCAATAGTAGTAGTATTTGATGGAGATTCAGATGGTAGTGAGACATTATCTCATGTAGAGATATCGCCGCTATTAGAGACCATATTACTGAGATCTGGATCAGCAGGCATCTGAGTATTGAGTCGTGTGATGATCTCTTGTAGTGTTGCACTTCCTCTCGTAGATCAGATTTTTTGGTTGTTGGTATCGATATATACAAGTGTATGCTGAGCAGTGACTTCGTATTGCTGTTTGAGAGCTGTCTGAGCATCATAGTCTGTCCTATAGATGACGACATCACTAGGGATCTGGGCTGCCTGAGAGATGAGATTCTGATCTAGAGATCTACAGGTAGGACATCGTGCCGCATGAAAATACAACACCACACGTTTGCCTTGGAGGAGATCCGATGTGACGGCACTAGGGTCATAGTCGCGATATGAGGATCCTGTGAGGGTCTGTGATGTGGATGAATCAGTAGACGTGCCAGTGAGAGACCCACATCCTGTCAATACTAATACACTTGCTGCTAGTACACTTATCAAAATACGTGGTAATTTCATCTGAGATAGTATAATAAAGAGTAAAAACTATGATACCATAGTAATGGTTTTGTATTCAGAATCCAATGGTTTTTTTCATTGAACACCAGGAGACTCCAACAAGGCTAAGAAAAGCTGAGCAGAAAGAGTAATATTTATATAATCTGCATCTGACGCAATAAATCTATAGTTTTTCCATGTATCAACAGCGTAGATACTATACTTACCAGCCGGCAAATCTTTTGCTCCTAGGTTGGATGCAAGATCTTCAGGTATATGGATATTAAAATAGATATCCTCTACTTCCAACCCAAACGATTCAAGCAAGGTTTTTTGGATCTTTTGTATAGTTGCCTGTGTTTGAGGAGACGGAATCAATCATGTGATGACGCCGATACGAGTGAAGATTTCTTGTATATTTTCCATAGATGAGATAGACTGATAGACAAATAATTGGTATGTATGATTCAGATATTATTGTAGTAGACCTATGAGTTCTTGTAGTCAGATTCATGTCTTCTTGGACTGTACAGAGGAGTCGGGAGCGAGACGGATGAGCGTATGCTGCATCGTGACACCGTATTGTCTCTTGAGCTGAGTGGCCGTGTCATAGTCGATCTTGTAGACCACACTATTCGCAGGGAGAGATCAAATCGATGCTGTGAGGTCTTTTTCTAGAGATCTACAGGTACTACACCAAGCTGCATGGAAAAACAACACCACTGGCGCTCCGTCTTGGAGAGACTGTTGGACAGCAGATGCACTATATCACTCATAACGCCCTGGGCGGTCAGATGTATTGGTGTTTTTGGTATTATTGTTTGCGATAATGGTACGGATACCATTTTGGAGATATTGGTAGATCTCTTGGTGAGTAGGGTTGGTGGTGGTGCTGATTCTTTGGTTGATGACTGTCGAGAGTGATTCAAGCTTGCTGGTAGGCAAAGATGAAATCTTGCTGATAAATCTATCAAGAGTCGCAGATACGGATGCTGGGATAGCCGCATAGACTCATGCGATACTGACCGATACGATCAGTGCTACAATACTCAGTGACTTGATGTAAGAGGATAGTGAGATAGTATATTTCATGATGGATACAATATGAAGATATAAAACATTACCATCATAGATATCAATATCACAAAAACAATACATTCGCCTGATGTGCACAAATGATATGAAATATGAGCTGTATACTGGTATCTTGGATTGAGATGTTTTGTCTATGCTGATCAAAACATCATTCAAAACATCATTCAAAATAACATTCAAAAAAATCTGATACTCACCATATCGAGGAGTCAGATTTATTGTTTTGTTCAAACTATTTTATACAGATAATACGGCACATCTAGGTGCTTGTTATTGAACCAGGAGCCCATTATTCATAGAGACTTGGTAGGTGCCGGCCCAGCCTACGATATGCTGATACACAGGATTTTGTGCTGACTCATAGACCCAGAACGCCTCTTTGGACAACGGTTTCCCAGACTCGTCAGAGAGATAATAATACGTACAGTATCACTGTTTGACTGGACAGTAGTAGGCTTTGGGTTTGGAGGGATAGGAGCTGAGATCGAGGATCTCTGGGGAGATATACCAATTACCCTCTAGTGAGATGATCTCAGATCATACGGATCACTCAGCGAGCGTAGTATTGTGGATAGTATCGATGATGCGTAGAGATGACATGGAGTATGCGTAGAGATTGATAAAGTGGTATGAATATATTAGTGTCGGTCGTTATATCTGGATAGTGTCACGTTTTTTATCAGATTATGGATTTGTTTGTTTGGCTACTGGTATAGGTGCTACTGGTGTGGGTTTTCGTTGTATTGAGAGGTTTTGATACTGCTTGGGGATAGTAGCTGCATTGTAGTCTAAGACACCCATGAGTGATTCCAACTGATCTACATACTGCAGATACTGGACGTAGTCTTTGTACTCAAGTTTTTGATCTAACTCAAAATCCATGCTACCGTACTGATCACCTGCATTCACTATTATTACTGATTGATTAGTACCAGCATCTCTATCGGTCACTTCCTGTATCTGTTGTTCACTCATATTGTACTGTGTTGTTGCTTGTAAGTTCTCATCCTTGCTAAGTTTGACTGGATCTAGTATTCCATCAGGCGCAGCATTGTTTAGTTCGAAATTTGACGTCCCTCAGAGACCATTCTTCATACTCTGCCCTTCATGAGTTCTCAATGTAGGCACAATCGTTAAAACGTGAACGTCCTTATATTGCTGGAGTTTATTAAGCAGATGCTTTTTTTGTTTTTGAAGAGACTTTTTTTGCTCTCTGTCCTGTACAGCATCGATTCTTCTTTGTAGGTCTTGTCCTATGACAGCTAGACTACCTCAGTGCATATAGTCTAACACCTTGGAGACGTATGCGTGGATATCATTGAGTCTGTGCTGAGTCTGGAGATACTGGTATGGCGATAGCTTAGCCAATTGTCCAAGCTGAGCATTGAAATCACGTATGAGCTGATCGATCTCTCTAGGATCGCCAGACGGCAGACCAAAATTCAAGACCTTTCTCATGAGCTCAGCGTATTTGTTCTCACTATCTCCAGGGATATCCAGAGACTTCATAAGTTTGTTAAAGTTTTCAACTTTCTGTGTATGTGTTTCACCAAATGTTTTTTGGATTTTTGTATCAAAACTCAGTATTTTGTCAGAACCACTTCTCTCAGTCATCGTACCTCCTATTAGTGGCGTCAGTGTCATGATTTTCTCTACGATATCCTGACGATGAGCCATCAGAGCTCCTGAAGCAGTAGACAAGATACTGATATAGACTTTTGCTTTCATGATTTTTTGTTTCATATCAGCAGAAGTATTTTTTATATCTATATCCTCTGGCTTTAGACCTTGGATTCATGTCATCGCGAGCTGGTATAGAGCATGGTAGTTTATATTTCTGTTTTTTTCGTCTTGTTTAGATAACTTCTCTCCAGGAGCGCTTCCATAGAATAACTTCCTCGTCTCATCATATATCTGATTGAGAGCTGTAGCTTGATCTGAGCTATTCTTGGTGACCAGATTATCGATCAAATCATTCAACGCTGTCTCCTGATCTTCTGATTCAGCTACTTGCTTGATAATAGGGGTCTGAGTCAATGTCTCTACCTCATCCTTGAGTGATGTAAGTTCAAAACTGGTCTGAGCAATAATTTCAGCATATGTTGGTATGTCCTGAGTTAGCTCTTTGGTATCATACTGATATTGTGAAGTCTCTATCATATGTAATAACAAAATATACTAAAAGAATGGTGACGGACTGATGGTCATTTTTCTCATACAATACGTCGTATATATACCGGTTATACTTCTTTTTTCCAAAAACACAAAAAATCTGAACAAAAAACATTTCTTTTTGTCAAACAAATAGATATAAGCATCCAAGAGTTCTAAGATTTGATTTTAACTTGTTGCTTATTTCCATGCTTCCTCTCATCCCTCTACTATCGTCTCATACAGGCATTTCAACTCACCATATATCAGAAATCATCAAACTGGTAGAAGAAGGGAATACGATCCCATTCATCGCACGTTATCGTAAAGAAGTGACAGGCGGTGCAACGGACGAACAGCTCCGTACCTTCGAAAAACACTACACTATGATCAAGAATCTCGAAGCCCGCAAACTCGACGTCATTCGTCTATTAGAAGAAAAAGACGTCCTCACGCCAGAGCTCCAGCAAGCAGTCCAAACCGCTACCACCATGAGCGAAGTCGAAGATATCTACAGACCGTTCAAAGAAAAGAAAAATACCCGTGCCACCAAAGCCCTCGCCAAAGGACTCGAACCACTCGCGCATGACCTCAAAACCCAAATCATGACAATGGAAGAACGATATAACAAAGCTGACACATTCATCTGTGATACGGGAGACGAAAAAACCTCGGTCACCTCACGTGAAGAAGCTATCCAAGGAGCTCAAGATATCGTTGCTGAGTGGGTTAGTGATGATGCATGATTTCGTGGTTGGATCAGAGAATACGAGACCGAACACATGGGAGTCAAGACTTCTGCAGGCAAGAAATATGATCCCGCTGGAGTGTATGCAACCTATATCGAATACCACAAACCACTGGGACAGATTCCAAGCTATGCGTATTTGGCTCTGTGTAGAGCAGAAGACGAAGGTCAGCTTTCGATTTCTTTTGGAGAAAATGAGCATCATACCCTCCAGTACGCGTACAAACAACTCATCTCACCTGCATGACGTACCTGAACGAGTAATGAAGGATTTGAACTCAAAGACGCTGACAGTACGAATATATGACTGCTACGAAATGCGATCAAAGACGGTATCAAAAGGCTACTGATGCCATCCATCATCAGAGAACTCAGAAGCGATAAGAAACTACGAGCCGACGAGCAAGCTATCAATGTTTTTGGGACCAATGTCCAAGAGATGCTATTGCTACCTCCTGTAAGAGGCAAGACGATTTTATGATTTGATCCTGCATACAGGACGGGATGCAAACTTGCGCTGATCGATCCTACTGGCAAAGTACTATATCACGGAGTCATCTATCCAACCAAACCGCAAGAAGATATTGTAAAAAGTACCAAAACGCTGATACAACTCATTCAGGACTACAAAGTAGACCTCATCGTGATCGGTAACGGGACAGGATCTCGTGAATCAGAGCAGTTTGTCGCTGATGTCGTGAGTAAGAATAATCTGAGCTGCAAATTCATGATCGTCTCAGAAGCGGGTGCTTCTGTGTACTCCGCCTCAGAGCTCGCCACCAAAGAGTACCCTGACTACGACGTGACCATCCGCGGCGCCATCAATATCGCCCAGAGAGTCCAAGATCCGCTCTCTACCTACGTCAAGATCGATCCCAAGTCACTAGGAGTAGGACAATATCAGCACGACGTCGATCAAAAACTCCTCAAAGAGATGCTAGATAAAAAAATCCAAGATGCCGTCAACCGCGTCGGGACAGATATCAATACGGCTTCTGCTCCCCTGCTGCAGTATATCGCGTGATTATCAGCAAAAACCGCCACCAATCTCGTCCAGTATAGATATGAACACGGGGCCTTCCATGATAGAAAGCAGATTAAAAAAGTACCTGGAATCTGACCCAAAGCCTATGAACAGTGTATAGGGTTTTTGCGTATCCGTGATGCACAGGAGGCTCTCGATACTACAGGTATCCACCCAGAGCAATATCAGTCTGTCTACACATTCTTGGAATGAGAATATAATATCACCAAAAAATCTCTCAAACTCCCCCTCACGCTGGAGCTTACATCATCACATGAAGATATACAAAGTAAATACGGACTAGGTCAGCAATCTCTGGAGGATATCG
>JBGTAD010000131.1:0-2840 GCA_041750055.1 Candidatus Absconditabacterales bacterium
TTTCTGAGAATAGTTGGTCCAGAACCAAGATCTGCAATAATTTTTTGATCGGCATCGACTTTCATAATGAGTTCTCTAATAACACTTCCTGTGACTCTATTTGCATTATATTGATAGGATCTACGTGAAAGTTTGCTATAGATATCAGCATAATGTTTTCCGTGTTTATCGATAAATTCTTGGACTCTTTGTTCTCCTCCTTCCATCACCCATCACCACACTTTACTCAAGATTTCTAATTGTCTCATGTATCACAGATAGTGTCTTGAAAGATTTGATTCTTCTTGTGATATTTCGATGCTTGAGTGGTTAAGATCGAACTTTTCTTGTTTTTCTTGATCGATAAGCCATTGTTTTTGTTCATCAGTCAACAAACCTCCGTAGATGATCTTTTTGATGAGTTGATATTTGTGATCGATATATGATTGAATACCTTGATCAATCGTGTCCTGCGCAATGAGACGCACAAAAGGTATATTTGCTTTCATACCTGGCCTACGAATACGAGCAATGATCTGATCTTCATCTGGTTTGGTCCATGGTTGATTAGCAAGTATTACAGCATCTGCCGTCGAAAGATCTATTCCCACATCAGCTACTTGTCCTGAGATGACGAGAATTTGAGCATGATGATTCGTTTTGAATGAATTAAGTAACATATTTCTTTGTTCTATTGTGTTATCTCATGAGAGAGCATTGATAGATATAGTAGGAAACGCTGACTGCATTTGACTTGTCATACTTTTATCTCCCGTGACAATGTCTGATACATTTTTATTCACGAAGATGACGATCTTTTTTTTGCCTTCTTTTTGTCGTTTTGTAATCGTATGTGTGATAAGCCCCATCTTACTTCCCTGAGTATGTATTCCTAGAGAATAAGGATTGAGAAGTAGTCTATCCAATAATCTCATCTTGTCCATAGGAAACATATCTTGATCCAAAATCATCTCATATACCAGACGTTCTGTATGAGACAAAGAAAGAACCAGATCTTGTATCGTTACTTCTGGAATATTCAACGAATCAGCAATGTGTTGCGAAGACATCTTGGATTGTATCAGTGATGCAATATCAAACTGACTACTATCGAGAAGATGGCGGATAGTTGCGCTCTGAATATTGCTATCAGTAGGATAGAGGAGTTTTAGCAACATCAAAATATCACCGAGTTTATTGGGTACTGGCGTACCGGATAACAAGGCAAGATGTTGTGATTTTCTCTGATATTTGGGATCATTGATGAGATCTAGGAGATTATTTGCTTGTTTCCCTTGAGTAATATTTTTGAATTTGTGAATCTCATCCACACACATATAGTGAAAGTATCAGGATTGAAGTGTCTTTTTGTGGGTTTCTTGTGTCAGCATCGTATGAGAAACGAGTATCACATCGGCTTGATCGTAGGTGACAGCATTGTTTTTTGATCACAGGATATATACTGAAGGAGCTTGTCATGATTGATAATAACTCACCAAACGCTCTTGTCGAATCGAAATCATATTGGCAGGGACGATTATCAAGGAACGAAAACGTTCTTTAGAATTTTTGAGTGTGTGTTGTTGTTTGAGATGCTCCATAGCAACGATAGCTGATCATGTCTTACCTCCTCCCATCTCATCACCAAACAAAAATCTCCTTTCTCTGTGTACACTAAGAGCATTTACGATCTGATAGAAATCAGGAAAACATCTATCTAGGCTCAGCGATGTAGCTAATGTAGAAGGCTTTTGGAACTCAAGTACTGCTTTGAATTCTTGTCATAATGCCTGATATATTTGCGTAAGGACATTCCACATACCTGAGTTCATATTAGGTTGTAATGTTTTGAGTTTGTGCTGTATCGTAGCAAAAATACCATGAAGATGTTTGGCATCAGACAATGTTGGATTGAGTTGGCGAAGCTGGGCATACTGATGATAGATATAAGATCTGAGAGACTGCGTGAGCATCTTGTTTTGATCGGTAGTCAGAGTATGGAGAGCAGACAAACTATCCAGCCTAGATAGATCAGGCATATGAGTACGAGGCGTATAGTTACCTATCCACTCCGTCAGTCTCACACGGATCATAGACATAATAGTCTCGGGATCGATACGCACATAGTCTGGATACTGGCGGATGAGATGCTGATAGATAATATCAGGGAGACTGTGTGGTCATAGGAGTGCGATAAAATGCGAGAGATTATCTTGGAATCCTGAGTTGGCAAGCAAATCAATAGATATAAGAATTTCGGACTTAAGTTCTGCTTCTGCTGAGTTGTCACGGATACCAATAGATTTTAGGAATAGCTTGCAGGCAATTTTGATGTCGATATCTTTTCCTAATCATCATCTTTTTCATAATCTCATTCTTGATCAAAAGTTCTTTACTTTTTTTACTATAGACTCATATGCTTTTCATTCTTTAGAATACATGTTAAACTGATTTACAGTGTTCAATACTGTAATATCAATCCCTCATTTCAATGCTTCTTCTTTCAATTGATAATATTCTGCTTGTCGTCATTCTATTGTTTTTGATAAAATATTTCATCTCCCATACTCAAAGCCAGCTTCTTCTAAGAAGGTATTACAAGCTTCCTGTATTTCGACATTATTTCATACTCATCATCACTTTCATGAAGACATCTGCTTTCAAAAACGTCTGATTTGTTTTGTTATATAATCCTTCTCTACATTATTCATATTACTTACATCATTGCTGTCCAACTCGCTAACTAAACAGTCCGCCGACAGGCGGACCGTTTTGTGAAAAACAAAGTGATTTTTTTGATCTACATAGTACATATAACTCAGTAATTACTATAGAAACAAGGCATTTCTCTGTGATAAGCC
>JBGTAD010000132.1:0-5398 GCA_041750055.1 Candidatus Absconditabacterales bacterium
GTGAGTATTCGTATTGAGTCCAGAAATAATAAAGAAGTTATTTTCACTTTTTTGAAGGGGGTGCTCAACCAAATACCTACTGACTAGTATGTCCTCTCTATTTTTTTAATACTGATGTTAATTCTCTTCTATGTCTTTGCAATATATAACTAATCATTTTGATACTATGGTTCTGGAAGCAGAACATGATATTTTGGACTATTTTGATCATGTAGGATGACCCAAGACTATCATCCTCAAAGATCATGCACGCGTGAATTATGTTGCGGTGGTATATGATAGTACTGTAGATATCAAGTTCGTATGTGAGGGTGTATCGTGTCATGCCGATGTGTGTGTGATTACGATCAGCGACAATGGACTATCATCAGGTGGTACTGTGAATGGAATACTCTCCAATAACCATGCAGCTATTGATATCCATATGGTCAGTATTCTCACAGATGGATCGATCATCAATGCAGATGGGTGTATTGATATACGTCCTGGTGTATCCAAGGTGAGCGGTACATTGCTCGAAGAGTATCTCGTCATAGGAACAGATGTGCGTATCAAGACGCTTCCTATGCTGGATGTACAGTCTTGTGATGTTTCTGCTTCTCACTGAGCAAGAATACAACGTATTGATGATAAGAATCTATTCTATATCATGTCCAAAGGTATTTCTCAATCCGATGCTCGTAGTTTGATTATTTCTGGGATGATAACTAGTATGTTTGACGCGATTCGTGATAGTGATGAACAGATTGTCAACGATGTACAACAGCGTGTGATTAGTCTTATCAATAATACCACCAAAGCATAGGCTATTGGTGTCAAAGCAATGTATTCTACCTATGTTAGCTACTATACCTGCTAGGTATGTTTTGTCTCATTTTGTCTTATCCCCAAAATTTTATTTATACCAAACTTTTTTCGAAATCTGATATTCCTACGCTTCGCTTGGAACATAAGTTTCTCAACTAGCTTTGCATAACTGAATCATTCAAAGAAATACTATACCAGATTTCTTTGGCGGTTCAGTATAGATGCATATTATTCATAGTTTTTGACAATAATGTCAAATGTTTGTTAAAACAGTCGACTGGTTCAGATTTTTGGTTCTTTTTTGTGTCAATATTGATCTGAATATTAGCTGTTTTCCGCTAGGAGTATGTGTTTTGTTGTATGGGTCTTGAGTTACTTAGGATGGTCTCGATGTGGTGATGTCAGATATATATAGTATGTCTACATCATATAGATACCTGCTCAGGAGTATATATCATCCTATGACTAGTATCAGTGTCAATATACTCACATATTGCAAAGAGAGATTATATAATAGATGATATCATGTAAATACTACGACAGCATATGATGCATATCGCCATATGTGAGATTGATGATATGATCTCGTAATCATTCGTGCTATACCTCACGTACAGCAAATATGGATCATGCTGCTTGATACTGATCTCATAGATGACAAAGATAGCAAGTCGATTGCTGATAGTTTTTGAGCTTGTTGGATGAGATACCAGATATTTTCTATGATTCAAAATCATAATCCTACTACGATTCATATGATGATCAGATCATTGACTCTAGTGTGTTGTCGCTGGTGCCATAGTACGGTCATGACGATTTTTAGGAATTCTTCGGTAGATACGATGAGTAGTATGAGTAGTGATTTGATCGGAGATAGGAGATGTCGTAGTATTCGACTTCCCAGTATCGAGACAATATATCCTATACTGATCCCCAAGCTTATATGTATTTGACCGCGAGAGATTAATGCGTATCCCACTATCCGTACTAAGGAATATAGTATGAGTATTGATATAGTGATGTATTGGTAAGTGCCAGATGTGATGAGATCTGTGTATGCTGGGGTAGTGAGCAAAGAAGACGCTCGTGAGATGAGATATGGGGTAGAGAGTATGAGCATACTAATTATGACTCCTGATGACAAAGCGATCAATGTCATATATCGTACTGAGTAAGTAATAGCTCTAGAAAATGTCCTTAATAGCCATAATCCAACATATCCATATAATAATGTCATGCATAATGCTAAGATCATGTTCGTTAGTTTTTGATATTAAAGAATGATTGTAGTTGGTGTGTGCTGTTAGATGTTCGCGTTGCTTGATATTGTTTGACGGCAAATCATCCAAAAATCCAAAATCCTTGGTTTCGAATATCTTTGATGGTTGCTCCGCTAGTGTAGAGGTTATCGTTTGATACGAGTGGTATGATTTTGAATATGCCGTGCGTCATGACGACTTTGTTCGTATCAATGAGGGGTATTCGTACGCCATTTTTATACAACTCAAGACTACAGGGTCAGTTTTTTATGATATTTTGTATGATATCTCAGGTGTATGATCTGGTCATACAGTCACCAGAGACAGCTATTTGCACTGATCCATCTAGTCATGAAAGCGCTAGTTGTGATGTTCGTCATTGAGTCTGAGATAATCCAGTGTAATATGCGTAGTCGATCGTGTTTCTATCTGCGAGGTTTTGTAGTGTCTGGAGGGTAAATAATACTTCGTTATGGAGTGTTTTTTCGTGTTCTATTTTGAGTGCGATATTACCGATCGTCGTATACGTCCTAAATAGAAGAGTAACTAATACTCACAAAATAGTCACGGCGATCAGTATTTCTACCAAGGTAAATCAAGAGATGTGCGATGATGAGCGATGATATGTCATGGAGTATTATTGATAGTTGGCGATAAAACTCTCTAGTAATACAGTCCCTGTAACTGCTCCATATTGATACAGTCAGATAGATTGTACTTTGATCAAGATCTGTGACGGAATTATTTCATTGGATCCAGAAAGAACAGCCCCAGAAAAACTGATATATCTCCCGTATGGTAGTGATAAACCACTGATGGGATCGTGATTGACTCGTGAACCTGTGATCACAGGATCTTGTAATATTCATCAAGAGTGTGTATACAGTCTGCTGGCTGCTAGCTGACCGCTAAATCATGAACCGATAGTAATGATCTTGGTCTTCATCGTTGTGATAGGATCGAATGCGATAGTCAGTGTAGATGAGAGATCTCCAGACAGAAAATATCCATCACAAAGTTCGTCATTGCTAAGATCGATCTGATCAGTAGGAATACAATTTCGTGGGAATGCTCTTTTGATATTAGTATCTCTCAGGTGATAGATGAGTTCGATTCATTCTTTGGCGTATAAGGTGGCTTGTGTCTGGTGTTTGATCCTATCAGATGTGGCAATACTCTGAGTGATCATGGTCAGGACGCTGAGTATCCCAATCCCAAATACAAAAATAGCAATGAGTATTTCTACTAAGGTCAATCAAGAATAACTATGAGCTACAATAGATTTAGTTTGCATATATTCTTAGGTAGAGAAAATTGATTGAAGTTCAAGCTCAAAACGATATCTGATAGTGATATGTATTTATTTTTTTGATATTCATATGTTGGTATTGTTATTGATATTTTGGAATTTTATTGCTTTGTTTCAGATTCTTTCTACTGTGGTGGTGCATGGGATAGGATGGATGTGAGGCGGATCGTTTTCACTGATGAGAGATATAGTACGGATCATCGTTATTATTGGTTCGATCCTGATATATCGCAATATATGGTGGAACTATCTGGCGAATATGCGATGACGATGGGTGTGATGGATCGGGTTGGTAGTGTTTGGCATATTGGTCTCGTGGATCAACGCATCATGGCAACTCAACCCGATGATGGATCGGTATACGATATCTAATCTTCCTACCTTGATCTTGCTATGAGTGAAGTATGGTCTGTTGTATCGAGGGATGATGCTGAGTGCGAGTCGGCTGGGATATCTGATGGCACAGTACTGGAGTATGGCACAGTGGAAGATGCTGTTTGCTAGGCTGTCTACACTCTTGATATGGATCATGGTCGTAGGATGAGTCTGGCAGCTGGCGAAGATGATCTGGCCAGATGTGTTTATGATGCTGGGATATGGTGGATTGTCAGATTTTGTAGGGCAGTCCAGACCGCCTTTGTATTATTTGACGAGTTATGATGGATTTCCTAGATTGAGTGGTCTGTTTAGCTGACCCAATGAATACGGATATCTTCTAATGACGATGTTTTCTTTTCTGTTGCTTCATATTCGCAGAGGTCGTCGAACTGTATGGATCTTGTACGTGGGATCACTGTTTGCGACGATCAGTAGGGGAGCGTTGGTCTGAGTCGGATTTCAGTTGGTTTTGCGTTATTGGAGGCGTTATTATCAGTGGGTCGTGATGGGTGGATTGCTAGGGATGTGATTGTTGATAGTCCTGAGTATTTGGAAACCTGAGTCGACCAGTACGCATCTCATGAGTAAGGTCTGGAATGCCAAAGTCATTGCTTCTCAACCATTGGGTTATGGATTTGGGATATCGGGTCCGTCTATCCACTATAATAGCTGTACTGTGTGTCTACGTGCTGATCAGTGCGCTCTCCAGCCAGGAGGTGTTTGCCCATACTGCGACTGTTTCTTGCCCGAAAATGTCTATATGCAACTGATTATGGAGATCTGAATCCTCTGATTTCTGTGATGGTTGGTGATGACGGTATTGTGGTTACGTTCAGTATTCAGACTCATGAGTCGTAGTAGTCGTGATGATGAGCTTAGTCAGTATTTGCGTTTGGTCTTGTATGCATTAGTGATGTGATTCCTTGGATTGTTAGTAGAGGGGATGTTTTTGCATGTGTTTGAGAGTAGTATGATCCATTATCTATTCTTCGTACCATTGGGACTGAGTCGGTGATGACTGCTAGGCGTGAGGAAGTAGGTGAATGACGAATGACGAATGACGAATGACGAATGACGAATGACGAATGACGAATGACGAATGAATCCTCCTAGAAATACTCTTTTTTATACTCATCTATAAGCATCAATGAAAACAAAAAAACCGACACGATATGTCGTACGGCGTGGAAAGAAGCCTGGTGTATATACCAATCGAGACGAATGTAGACAGCAAGTAGACAGATTCGCTGGAGCACGTTATCAGGGATTCGATTCGCAGTCATCAGCATTGGCTGCATTTAGTCAGTGATATGAGTCTTATCAAACTCATAAAACTATGAATCATCAACCTGTACGTCGGCCTGCAGAGTGTCTGGGACAGATCGCTGTCGATGCTGCGTGTAGTGGTAATCCATGAGTACTTGAATATCAGGCAGTAGTCATCGGACAAGCGTCTGGTCAGATTGTTCCTCTTTTTGCTGGAGGTCCGTACCCGCTGGGGACTGTTAATCTGTGAGAATTCGTCGCGTTGGTAGAAGCTGTCAAGTATGTCCAGACTACTGAATCGAGTCAGATCGTGTATACAGACTCTCGTACGGCTCTGAGTCGACACAGTGCTAGACAGATCAAGACGATGCTAATACGT
>JBGTAD010000133.1:0-2960 GCA_041750055.1 Candidatus Absconditabacterales bacterium
TCACCAATCATAATTATCTCAAACCTCCCAAACAATAACATACTATTGTTTTCATATCATATATGTAGATCTCAATGAATTGATGAGCTCATGATCTTTCCTGTATTGGATCAAAGCTTCTTGAGAAACGACATTAAATTGATTCTTTCATATATTCACTACATTTGAATCAAATATATTTTGTGGCCAGACATATGAATATTTTCACCAAAAATTTGTCTCTAAGTTTTTTCTGCATCTAGATACTAAGAACAGTTCACATACGACATCATCTATGATAAATGCTCTTTTGTGCTCAAAACGTTTAGAATTCAACTCTTGTATTCAATGGGATAATGTAGATAGAAATGTATCTACGATATCAAAATTTTCACCAAAATAGATCAAATCAATATCGTTATGAGGTCTTGGTTCACTCATTCATAGAAGTTCTTCTGCCCATCATCAGAATACATAACAATGTAATTTGTTTTCTTTCAGGAGCAAAAGCACGGCTTCTAACAATGCAAGTGTATTGTTTTTCTTCATCTATCTTATAGTTAATATGATAAATTGATTGATTAAAAGCCATATGATCTAAGTAATTATTAAAAGATCCCTGTTACTTTCTACTCCGCCACAGCGGATCTCACTACGTTCGACTTTTCCTTTCACTTCTCTTCAGCCCTCTTTGTTTCTTCCTTCTTCCGATACTCACATATCCCACTCAGCGGACAGCTCTCACATAGCGGCTTGATCGCCTTGCAGTGATAGCGTCAGAACAAGATCATCGTATGATGCGCTATCCCCAAGAATTTGCGTGGCACGACCTGCTCAATCAGCGCCGCCGTCTGCAGGGGAGTCGTCGTATGTACGAAGCCTAACCTATTCGCCACACGATGTACATGGGTGTCTACCGCTATCACATCCTGATCATACAGACAGTGTAGCACGACCTTGGCAGTCTTCACACCTACTCCTGGTAGCTTGACCAGCTCACCCTCGTCATCACTCAGCCAATATCCATACTCACGATACGCGTCCTCTGGTGTCAGTTTTTTCTGTTTTGTTGCGGATTTTTGATGTGCTTTGATATTCTTCTTACCAGATCTCTGAACATTCTGAACTTTCTGGTCAATTCTGAACGTAGTCAAAATCTGACTGGTCTTATAGATATTCGTAGCTTTGTTACGATAGAAATTGACCGCATTGATCGCCTCCATGAACTGCTCCAATCACATCTCGACCACATCTGCAGGCTCACGTATCTGCTCAAACAGCGTCGCTGTGACCTTGTTGACTTGTTTGTCCGTCGTCTGCGCAGACATAATCACCGCGATCAATAGCTGAAACGGCGTGGTGTAATTCAACTCCGTCACATTCTCAGGGAACATCCTCCCCAGCGTCTCGAAGATGAACGCCTTATTTTTTGCTGTCAGCATAGCACTATAAGTATAAACAACTAAATGGATCTCTCTCATTTGCAGTAAGGATAGTAATGTTATGCGACACACAAACAAGAACATTCTCTATACTCTAAGAGAAGATTACTCCAAACTCAAGCATCGAACAGGTATGGACAGCAAACAATCCGCACCCCTTGGTTCTTAGGCGTTTGTCTGAACCTACATGAAACCCATAGATAATCATAACGTGGCGAGGCGCCTAAGAACTAGCTTTTTTGTTACTTTTTTTGCAATGAAAAAAAGTATGTCACCGAAGGTCTTTTACAGTTTTTATATATCTTAATCTTCTGTTATGGTATACTCATAGAGTATTTATACTCATAGAGTGCTTTTTGGGCAACTGCCAAAAAGTATCTCGCCGAAGGCATATTTTTATAAGTTTTTAGTGTAACCTGATTTTATCGCTTGTAACTTTTAGCTTTTTAGCTATACAACATCATGTTTCAAGAGCTCCTGCATCACATCCACACTACGATCGCTCCCGATCAACACATCCTGCTAGCACTATCTTGATGACCTGATAGTATGCTGGTATTTTGGGCACTCAAGACATTAGTCGAACAAGGAACATTCAAATCTGACCACATCCATCTCCTGCATGCCAATCATCATACTAGACCTACCAACGACCAAGAACAACAGCTCATCCAAACACGAACCCAAGGCTTCAATCTGACGATTGTACAGTATCATGATGATGCCAAAGACGAAAATAGCCTTAGAAAACGAAGAAAACAACAACTCATCAATCATGCGCAAGCAACCAACGCAAGCATAATCATGACTTGACACAACTTGACAGACCGTATCGAGACCACGCTCATGAACATGCTCCGCGGCTGCCATCTCACAGGCCTGATCAATATGCAGTCAGTCAGCAACGATCCTGTGCATCATCTCACCTGGCATAGACCACTCTTGGATCTAGCAAAACCCGATATCCAGGATCTGTGTACGACGATGCAGATCCCTCATGTCACGGATCCCACCAATCAGGATCCATCTATCTCCCTGAGAAACCAGATCAGACACGATTTCCTCTTGCCTCTAGCATCCCAAGCGCATAGTAGTCAGATTTTTTGGGAGAGTTGGAAACTACTGTATCAGAGCTTGGAACAAGCCAATCCAAAAATAAATCTGACCATCAATCATACCACCAATACCAACACACTCGAAGTACTCAAGACAGGGGAGTGGACGGATAACCATAGCGTCGCACTGCTGCAACAACTCGGTATCTACTACGATCTCTCTACCAATTATATCCAGCAACTCACACATGTCTGCCGCACCAATAGCAAACAAATGAGTACGCACGGACGACTCATCCTAAGCCAACGCGATCATATACTATGCTCTAAAATATAAAATAATACATTGCTGTCCAACTCAAATAGGTCAAAAACCAAGAAAACCAGCGCTAGCGCTGGTTTTCTTTCAACTGCTCTTTAATTGGACAGCTGAATTGATATAGGTCAATTACCATATTTACCCTATCAACAAAAAGATGTCTAC
>JBGTAD010000134.1:0-6480 GCA_041750055.1 Candidatus Absconditabacterales bacterium
CTACCAGTACAACTACTGGAGTCGTCTCAAATGGTCAGTACCCAAACGAACGATAGATATCTCCAGGGAAACTTTTAAATTTAGATTGAACGACTGATTTCCCTTCGGGGATAAAATGAGATGCAATCTCTACAGATATCGGAAGCAATCCCCCGCCATTTCCTCTGAGATCGAGCACAATTCATTGTGGGTTTTGTTTGGAGAGTTCATTAATCGTTTGTTTAAACAAATTTTCGGTCTCTTCTCCAATACTCGTGATGGCAATATATCCGATACGACTATTGCGACTTCCTGTCATCACCTCACCTCTCACAGATGGCACAGAGAGTTTTTCTCTTGTGATTGTTTTCTTGATAAGTTCTTTTTTCTTGTCTTTGGATGTTCTCACGATTGTCAATTCTACTGTTGTATTCTTGGGTCAGCGGATCATCTGTACCGCATCGAAGACGGTCAAATTTTTGGTCCCTGTTTGATTGACTTGAATGATCAAATCCAACGGCATGAGTCCAGATTTGTACGCAGGTGATCCATTGATGACTTGCTCGATCATGACTCCATCTGTGACTTTACTGATTACCGCGCCTATTCATTCAAAATCCTCTGATCCTTTGAGATTCTGAACTAATCATGTCGTCTCACTTGCATCCATATACATCGTATACGGATCCCCTAGGCCTTCGACGAATGCTTTGATAGCATCCAACCTCATTGCACCAGAGTCGATCAGACCTGTAGTATAATATTGTCTGGATATAATCTCCAAGACTTGATCAAAACGATCATAAACACCTACTTGAGAAATATCTTCAGACTGTTTTCCTGTTTGAGTTTGGATTCGTTGTAGCAATGATTCAGACAGATTGGTAGGAATACGATGAGCACCAGTCGATGCCATCCACAAAATACCGATCAACAATGATCAACCTAGCATTCACAATCCAAAGAGTTTGAGTTTTTGAGAGAGTTTCATAGTACATAATGACAGATTAAAAATCACAAAATTTGAATCGATAAGGTTTCAATAACCAAAATCTACTTTTATCCGCTATTCGTATTTCGTTATTTATTGTTTTATAATTGGATCAACCACTCGATGACTCTTGTCTTGAGATTTAGATTCATCAGGTAGTCTTTTTGTTGTTCAGTATCAAAAAATACTTTGGTAAATCTGATCACTACGACGTCAGGATTTTTAGGATCTTGGATAAAGATGGGATATTTTCCCAAATCCTGCAATCCATCAATAGTATGTAGTATTTGATTGGTAGCTAGATCGATAATTCGCAATGTGGTCGTATCGATCTGTGAGTCACTATCATGTCTATAAGCAAAGATATTGCCATCAGATACAAATATTCCATCCAAGGATTCTCATATCAAAGGCATCGTTCCAGATCCGTTGTTGACATTGATGATACGGTATTGTCACTGTGATCATACGCGTACGATGAGCGTAGATCTGTCAGGACTATATCGTACTGGTACGAATGGAAGCGTAGTTTCTTTGTAGGTCTCTAGACTGAGTGCTCTAGGCTCTACCAGTCACTGTGGAGTCGAAACGGTATAAATGAGCATCGACGTCGATCAGAGACTAAATGGCCCATACAATCCCATGACTCTAGGAATATTGCAGATAGGATCATCTATTTCGTATACAAACTCTCATTTACATTCTTCAGAAGCGAGTTTTTGAGTATTAGATTCTACATAAGGGAATACAAACGATTCTTTTTTGCCTGCTTTTTGAATCTCAAGTGATTCTTGTCAGATTTTGATACCTTTGATGACGCGTACAAGCAGATCATTTGCACTCAAAGTGAGACTTCCTCAGGTATCATTGGGGATAGACTGATTGTTCATGATCACATCAGCATCGCTGAGTTTGTTGATGATATCTAGGATAGACGCATCATTGAGTCCGCTCACTGAGCCAGTGACCACCAGATATTTACTACTGAGCGTATTAGTACCAGATGACTGACTACTCGATATAGGCTCTAGGAGATTGACCGGATTTTGGGGTGCTCTCGTGAGACAGCCTACCTGTAGTCATCCAAGCAAAGCGACAAACGTAACCGTAGCGAACGAGCGATATGACATCGATATTATGACAAAATGAGTAAAATCTGATACGAGACTACATAGACCGACGATATAAATCAAGAGATATAACCAAATATAGCACAAACCCCCAAACACATTCTGCACTAACATGAGGAATACTCGCGGTCACACGCATTAGCACAAGGGAGATTTTCATTATCTGTGAGAGCTTTCGAATCTCAGATCATTATTTTTGATTATAAAAAAACAGGCAAAACAAAAGAAATATCTTAAGTCTGCCTGTCTGCAAGAATTGCATAGATTTTATAACAAAATAAAAAACGAAGTCAACAATAAAAAGAAAAAAAGAAAAACTGACCCGAATCGAGTCAGCTTTTCGAACAACCGTATAACCATGTTCTTTAGAATTTTAGGAACTTGAATGAGCGAAGACGCCCATCAGTCCAAATTTTTACTATATACATCCCTGCACTACCAGGGAATGGGAATCTATTGTCTCCAGCAACTAACGAAACGCTAGTATGAGGAAGAACAATCTTTCCATCCAGTGACGACACCTGGATCTGAGCTTGCACCTGCTGTTTGACAGACAGTATCAGATCAGATCCGTCAAGCCAGATACGTAATCCTAACTCATCCCATTGAAGAGATTTAACGTTAGAATATTCAATACGACCGTTTTCTATGCCGGCTAAGCGGACATAGATCGTAGAAGTCTGAATATCTCTCTTAGAGATTCTCCATCCTTCTACTCGCTTCCAATTCATCGCATCTTGGGACCATTCTGCCCAGATACCAAATATTTGACGAGCCAAGATAATTTCTACCCACTCTGCATCAGATGACTCTTGGAGTACAAAATCTGGAAAGCGAATAGGAAGAGGTATTCCTAGCGCAATTATACTCGCATTACTATAATGTAATGTAAGATTATTCACTAAGATAGGTAACACATTTGCATATGGACCAGGCAGACATCCCAGACAAATCTCCGTCGTATAAGACGAAGCACTTCCGCCTTGTATGATGATAGGTGTTCCTTGCATATCGATATCTGCGAATACTCCAGATCCCTCTGGGATATTCATCATCACATACTGCAAGTTTGCTTCTTGCGAAGTGTTTCCAGGGAAACCCAGCTGATAATGAGTGTTGCCATTCACTATCACATCAAAGCCACGCATATCTTTGATCAGGATATCGCTATAAACTGTAGTTTCAAAGTTTGCAATATTAGTAGCATTGAAGGTAGATGTAGTGATGGAAGATTGCTGAAATGATGCACTTAAGATACATCTCGTCAACTTCTCTACATACACACAAGCTAACGTATCCGCACTATTTTCAAAATATAGAGGCACAGTAGATGTTCCAAACGAACAACTACTAACCCGCAATCTTGATTTGAAGTTCGATGGTGCTTCAAGACCACTACCACCTGACATTCCGCCTTTGAGATATATCGCGAACTTTATGGATGTTGCAGATGTATTCACAAAGGTACAATTGCTCATCGTATGTTGACCAGCATTATTATTCAGGGAAATTACTCTTTTGTTTCCTGAATACCCACAATCAACAAAGTCACAAGAACTTACCGAAAGACCCGTAATAGATCCGCCTCCCAATACCGCCCCATAGTCATGAGGATACGAACTAGGATTTGGATAATCTTGGATAATAGCTCCGCCACCAAACCCCTGAAATACCAGATTAGAGATATTTGACGTTGGAAATCCTTGCAACGATGTCATTGCATTATAATATCTGATGCCAACCATCAGAGGATTGCTAGCAACAAGCTTCGCTTTTACACTCCCAAAATTGAGTCCTCTTATCGTTATCGATGAGGTCGCAGTATTGATGGGGGCATCGAACAAAAAATCTGAACCTCCTGCAGTAGCTTGGAAGCTGATAATTTGAGCTTGTTCAATCTTGGCCGTATCAATACCAGGATAGACAACAGAATTAACAGTATAATCTCCTGGAGTGATAATAATTTCTTCGCCATTACTTGCTACAGATAGAGCATAAATGAGCGTCCTACAAGGACTCCCCACTGGGCAAGAGCCAGCATCAGTACCAGTCTCAGCTACGTATCTCTGACCAAACGTCAGACTACTCATTCCTAGCATCATACACACTACCAGTATGAACGGCCAGGTTTTGTTTTTTATTTTTATTCTTATTTTCATTTTTTATTTGTTTATGTTTAGATTACGTATTTTTTATTTGATATGAGACCAAAAACAAAACATTATTCAACATTTTTATCAAAAATATAAAAGACATATAGACTTTTTAGATATCCATCAACTCATTATCAACACGTACAACACGCACAAAAATGAGGACATACGAGAGAGCATAAAGATTGTATTCCCTCGTACTGCATATATGACAATCATCAAAAAACTCCTGGCACGAGACCAAGAGTTTGTTTTTTATTGATGAGATTCTACAAGCTATGAGATTCTACAACTGCTTCCCCGTGACATATTTACCCAGAGCACAGCCACTGAGTTTGTCATTCGTCTCGGCGTATGTTCGATAGTCAGCGAGAGTACCAGCGTCTGTTGGAGTAATTTTCCAGTTATTCAGGATACCTATCATGACCATGTAGACCTCGCATTTGACGGGACTAGTGATTTTGATATCTCTACCGATGAGACGTTTGTAGTACGCTCTCTTGAAATACGTATACGCTGCATTGGATTGACTCAGATTGGTGAACAGGATATCTTTGGAGCTACTAACAGGGACTTTGTATCGTCTCATGAGTGCTGGAATCAATTCGTAGAAAGTCAGATTTGTTGATTTTTTTCTCAGATCAGGAATCGTTGCTAGATAGGTAGGTGTTGACTTGACTGGTGATGGCTTGACGACAGGTGCTGTGACAACAGGTGCTTTGACGACAGGAGCGGGTTGAGGTTGCTCGACTGGTGGAGTCACCTGAGTAGTGGTAGCAGGATCGCTGACAACAGTGTTAGTATCGGATGTAATGGTACCGGTTGCTACTGAGCTAGAAAGGGTGCCAGTGAGTGAGGTTCCTATGCTCTGTGAAGCTACACCAGTCGTCAGGATGATCCTCCCTGTGCCACCGACCCACTGTCCTGAAACATTCGCACCTGATTCGACATCTCCTGATATCATACTAGCTACTGATCATGACACACTCGTGCCGGTATTTATGACTGAGTCAGTGAGTGATGTTGTGGAGAGTATTTGATCAGTCAAGAGACCAAACTCTTCACTCGCAAATGCTCGAAACTGCTGAGATGAATTGGATACGTAAGACGACTGAATAGAAAACAAAAAAGCTGATACAGAACTCATCCATGCGACGATCGTAGTCAGAATCACGAACCTCGTACCAAACAGTTTCCAGAATCCATATCCTCTATGTGCCCCCGCAATCAATACAAAAATGACAAATACAAGTCATCATGCCGTCAATCAGATAGTCAAAGCATAAATCCAGTCTATATGAGACATTGCCTTGAAAACAAACCACGACACGACTACACTCAATCATAGTGCAATATCTTTGCGATATAAACGCAGAGCTGGCTGCTGAATAGGCGTCTTGGGTTGTTTGATCATGGGCATGTGAGTACAAAAAATACGAGTTAAAACGTACTATCACGTTATATAATTACCTACCCAAATACTATCAGAAGTCTTACATTTTATTGACCAAAAAGTTATCATGCCTACGACATCACATATTGATCCAAAGTACAAGAGCATTGTTGATCAAACATATGCTGGCATGAGGATCGACCAATATCTCAGTCAGATATTCCCGTATTCAAGGAGTTTCTTTCAGCATTTGTTCGAAAGAGACGCAGTCCTACTCAACGACCAATCCACCAAAAAATCTACAAAATTGAAAACATGAGACATCATACATATAGAATCATTAGAAAGATTCGTGGATGGTGGTATCCTAGCAGAGGCACAACGAATACCTCTGGACATCCATCACGAGACAGCTGATTATCTGGTGCTGTGGAAGCCAGCAGGAGTACTATCTCATCCTAGCAGCATACGAGATCTCCAGACGCCATCAGTAGTAGCGTTCGTGTATCATCAGTATCATAATCTCCCGACTCAATGACATTTTGTGAGAGCCTGACTACTCCATAGACTGGATAAAGATACGTCCTGATGGATGATTATCGCCAAGACAGAACGCGGACTGGCATATTTCAAGGAATTGTTTCAGCAAAAATCACTTGCTGATAGCATCCTAGCAAAAGAATCCGTACCTCTCACCAAAGGATATCAAGCTCGCTGCAGACCAACTCCAGCATGATTTGAGCGATTGGGTCAGATTTGAGAGCAACTTCCTTATTATATTGATGAAGATGTGATCCCTCGTACACCACATCCTATGATCAAACGTGGTATCAG
>JBGTAD010000135.1:0-2068 GCA_041750055.1 Candidatus Absconditabacterales bacterium
ACATCTTTTTGTTGATAGGGTAAATATGGTAATTGACCTATATCAATTCAGCTGTCCAATTAAAGAGCAGTTGAAAGAAACCCAGCGCTAGCGCTGGGTTTCTTGGTTTTTGACCTATTTGAGTTGGACAGCAATGATTTATTTTATATTTATTTTATGTGATATATAGCTAATATTCTGTAAGAATTCAACTTTTTTTGGATTGCATTACATTTGTGCATTGCTTGCGGAGATCTATCTGGTCATTCTGGATCGTGTGGTGATAGGCGCGAAGCGCATCATCTCATCATGACTATTGAAAAGATCCTGCGTACCTCAGGATGACGGCATACGAACATTTTAGTTAGTAACGCCGAAGTTTCTATTGTTTTGAATTATTTCATTGATTTGGATACGATTCACTTTGGGATATTTTTGCTCGGTTTGGATCATCGTTTCTTAGATCAGTGTGAGATCGATGTTTTAGGTTTAGGCTTGGATTTTGGTTTGGATCTTATCGTTTCTGTTCTTGATGTATCGGTTCTTGAGGTCTCTGTTCTTGATGTCTTGGTTGGGCTCTTATTTGGTGTTTTATTTATGTCGGTCAGCTTTTTGGTTTTTGGGTCTGGATGAGCAGCCGATGACTTATCAGATGGTTTGAGAGGTGGTTTGTAGGATGGTTTGACTGAAGACTTGTCAGATGATTTGTCAGATCGTTTGGATGATAATGGAGAAGATGGCTTAGGAGATCATTGATTTGGTGATTTGTTCGGTGATTTAGATGAAGGTTTGGAAGATGAATGTTTGGAAGATGTAGATTTGTCTGAGTGGATCTGGCGAGTAATGAGTTGGTCTCGCTGCTCTAGGAAAGTCGACGCATATGAGCCACTACTGAGTTCTACATTCAGGATGATGTTGCCTTCGTTATCAGTACGATGTTTGATATGATGGATGGTCATGACGATCGGTCTCCTGAGTCATCGTATTTTGAGGCGTTGGCAGTATTCAGCTGTCTTATCATTGATGCCAAATTCTTTGAAGACTTTTTCTTCTAGCTGATAGCTGGCGGTTCATGCTTTGGGACGTTTGAGGTCGTTACCGTACACGGGAGCAGTGATGAGTTCTCCTTCGAGAATATCTCCGTCGACTTTGGTCTTGAGTGTGTTGTCTTTGGCTCTTTGTTCGACGATCTTGTTGAATACATAGCTAGAGAATGCCTGTATCTTGAATGATCTCTCCTGAGGTGAGTCGACATCGTCTCTTATCTTGGTGGTCACTCCTGTGATGAGGTCTTGTCAGATTTTTCGGTTATTTTTCATAGTACCAAATCTCTGCTCTCAGAAATAATTCGGCACTCATTGCTGGAGGATGGCATCTAATCATGCGACGACTTTGGCTTGTCGAGATGGGAGATCTTGGGATGTGATAGGTCTGAGTTTGATCAAGAAGCGGTTACCACGATTGGATCACATCGTGAGAAATCTATCGTCTTCGGTGAGTTCGAGTACTTTGGTGAAACTACTCAAGAAATCTACAAATTTCTTCAGGCCAATACTTTCATTGATATCACGTTTGTAGATACTGATTCGCTGTCTTGTCATTCCCCTCTTGTCTTTGAGTCAGCAGATACCGAGTGCAGGACGTTTGATACCTGTGTAGCGCGTGATCTTGGCGAGGAGTTCGCCTGTAGACAGACCAGATTTTTGGATATACAGATAGTACAGTTTGCCGGTACCAGTGAGTTTGTATGGGAGCGTCTCTTCGACGATGAAATCATTGATATGATCTTTGAAGGTGAAATGATTCATGATAGTAGTAATTGGTAAATGCGAAAAATATTGTACTACTTAGTCCTCTCAATTCAAGGATTAAGAAAACAGAAAATCTGATACAAAAAACTTTCGAGAAGATAGCGTTACTGTGTTCTTGGTTTTTTAGTCTGTATTATCTTTTGATTTTACTGGGATAGGACTGTCAGAAACTATTTCTATTTTTCACTCTTCTGCTGATATCATGTAATAGACTAGATTCTTTTGATAATTTTTTATCGCACTAATAGTGTCTTCACCTAATTGATGTTGGAATTTAT
>JBGTAD010000136.1:0-9598 GCA_041750055.1 Candidatus Absconditabacterales bacterium
CGTCAGCAATGAGGTTGAAGATGATCATACTTAAGATCAGCGGTTGCTTAGATCATATGTGTTGGTGTGTGTGTGCTATATAATCTTCGTCTATGGCGTAGGCTTTTCATGAGGCTCCATATCGTATGGGTATAGAATGTCATCGTCGTAGTTGCCTGGAGATACATCGAGGTTTGGTATCATCCAGTCATTGGTATATTTTTTCTTTGTATTCTTCTGGGTAGATGCTGATTTCGTTGTTTCTGATTGCCAATGATGCTTGAGATGCAACGTGTTTGAGATCTATAAATCGTTGTTTGGAGAGCATCGTTTGGATTTTGGCTTTGCCTCTATCACTAAACGGGACTTTTAAAATCTGATCTTCAGTCTTTACTAGATTGCCAATATCTTTAAGAAAATTGATCACGTTCTCTACAAAATGTTCTACGGGTTTTCCAACAAAATTGGATCCCGCGTGATGAGTGAAGTTTCACTGCTTATCAAACGCAAATACATCTCATGGGAGATTGTGTTTTTTGGCTATATCCATATCGCGAGCGTTATGTGCTGGTGATAGAGTCAGGATTCATGTGCCGGTATTGACATCGACGTATTCATCTCCTACAACTGGGATAGCTTTGTTGATGATAGGTATGAGTACTTTTTTGCCGATCATTTTTTTATATCTTTTGTCCAGAGGATGTACTGCGATAGCCACATGAGAAAAGATTGTCTCTGGATGTGTAGTGGTAATGACAACGCTGTCACTTTTTGTATCGATAAAGTATCTGATATGATATGTTTTTCATGGGATGTCTTGGTATTCTATTTCGACATCGGAGACGGGGGTCTGGGACGCAGGACATCGATTGATGATAGAGTCTTCTTGATAAATATTGCCTGCAGTATACAGTGATGTGAAGGCTTTTCTTACGCTTCTGCAATAGGTAGGACTGAGTGTGAATTGTTCTCTAGATCGATCGCATGAAGCTCATATCTGTTTGATTTGATTTGTGATGAGTGTTTTGTATTTTTGGGTTCGGTCTCGGGATTTTTTTATAAAAAAATCTTTGGATAGATGTTGAGCATGAGATCCTGTGGATTCTATGAGAGAATCTTGTACCTTGATCTGGGTGGCAATACCTGCATGATCAGTGCCTGGTACCCGAAGTGTAGGTTTTCACATCATACGTTGGTATCTGGACATGATGTCTTGTATAGTGATCGTCAAGACGTGACCAACATGCAGATGTCAGGTGATATTTGGTGGTGGAAGAGAAATCACGAAAGGATGTTGATCAGGTTTTTTTTCTGTTTGGGATTGTAGAGATTGATAGTCTGGACTGAATATACCAGACTTTTCTCGTTGTTGATATATGTGAGATTCGGACTCGGGTGAGTACTTTTTGGAGAAGGATGTCATGGGTATCACATGGATAAAATACTATATGTCACAGTACCAATATGATCGATATCTTGCAAGAGATAGTGAAATAATAGTGTTGACGATGATAGAATGTGTGAGAATTATTGATTGATAATTGGGGTGTGTCAGGCTTTTTGTATGCTTGATTTTGTCTTCAAGTTTGGTATATCAAGACTAATTGTTTTAGTTTGTTATGATGTTCATATGAGTCAAATCACTGATACTTCTTCGTCAGGCGTACATCATATCCCTTTGTCATTACTCAAGAGATTGTGAACTCATGATCTTTAGTTTTGACAATTGCAGTGAATTTATCGAGATGAGATGGATCGATGTCAGTATGATGAAGTCATTCCTACATCTCAGAATAAAGCTAGCTATTGTGATTTATTTGAAAATTGTTAACACTCAGTAGTTCAAAAAAATAGCCTTCGGCGAGCCACTTTTTGGCATAGCCCAAAAAGTAACCAAAAAGGCTAGTCCTTTATCACCTCGTAGAAGTGTTGTTGCTTCGTCATTTGAGAGTACCTCGTCAATTGATAAAGGACCAAAAAATCAGTTGTTTCGGTTTCCTCGAAGTTATATCAAATACTTACTCGTCTTTATGATGTAAACATTCCTCATGTATATCTGCTCGGTTTGTGAATATGGATCGCCTATCAAATTGGGGAAATGTCCGAGTTGTGGATCGTTTGGATCGTTCGTGCAAGATCTGTCCAAGACACGTGAAAAAGGATCCAAACATACACTCAAAACCTGACACGATCTAGGTCAGAGTTCTATTTCTTCTTGAATAATTCAAAAGTCACAGCTGGCATACTGGGATCTGACGGATAGAGAGCTCAAAAGAGTCTTCCAACAGGGGATCAAGCCTGGCGGGATGTATTTGCTAGGAGGGGAACCAGGGATTGGGAAGTCGACGATCATCCTCCAGATCATCCAAAATCTCATCGTATCACAGCCTGAGCTCGCGGTCATGTATCTGTCAGGAGAGGAGTGAGTCCAACAAGTCGCTGAGAGGTATCAAAGAATCTCTCAACTAGAACACCAATCTGAAAAAAAGTCTGAACTAGCTAACGAATTGACTGTGTATCATACGACGCATCTAGAAGACATTGTGACGACGATCCAGGCATCGAGACCGGATATCGTGATCGTGGATTCTATACAGACGATCTATAGCACTGGCATCGAGGCTTCGGCGTGAAGCCCTCAGCAAGTCAGGACTTGTGCAGAAAAACTCTCCGAGCTATGCAAGCAGCTAGGAGTGACGTGTTTCGTGATTGGGCATGTGACCAAGGGTGGCGAAATTGCTGGACCCAAATATCTGGAGCATATCGTGGATGTAGTCTTATCGATCGAAGGAGACAGGTATGGACAGCTCAGATTTCTCAAATCCTTCAAAAATAGATTTGGTCATACAGAAGATACGGCGATTTTTGAGATGACGTTGTTCTGACTCAAGCCTGTGACAGATCTGAAAGAGAGAATACTCAACGCAGCGCATCTGTCTGTCCCAGGGAGTGTACTCACGATAGGACTGGATAATGGGCGTCCGGTGATCGTGTCCGTCGAAGTACTGCTCAACAAGACCCATGGTAAATATCCCGAAAGGAGTGTGGTCGGCTGTGATCCCAAGAGAGTGTGATTGATCGTTGCTATCTTGGAGAAATATCTCAAGCTGACGCTGAGTGTCTTCGATCTGTATGTGAATATTCCTGGAGAGTTCAAACTGTACGATAGTGGATTGGATCTAGCGATTGCGACTGCGATATGGAGTCAGGCAAAGTGACAGGTGATTGATAAGACCTTGGTATTCGTGTGAGAGCTCGGACTCGCAGGGCAGGTGAGTCCATCCAAGCTGCATCCCAAGAGAGTCAGAGAACTACCAGAAGGCTATACGATCGTCGATCATCAGATGATCAAACATCTGGTAGAGTTGCCGGGTAGGTTGTAGGAATAGAGGGGAATTCTTGTGATGTGTTTTACTATAAAATTTTAAATTATGATTATTCGTGAACGATATTCTCGAAACACTTATTCTCAACTGTTTCAAACTCTTCCAATCAAGCAAGTATACTGACGATTGCATACAAAAGATGATGAAATCATTGTTGTTTCAAAAGATTGAGTCCAACGACAACTTCCTTGATGAAAACCTGAAAAATGAGAAAAAGAACGAGAAGCACTAGAAAGAGAAGTAAAAGAAGAAACCTGAATATCAATACAGTGATTATATGCGAAGTGTTTCTGATATTATTACGTTCATGAAAATAAAGAAGAGTATTTACAACTAAGATATTATATACAAATAGAAAAAAATAATCTCAAATTAATGCCTTCTGAAAAGGATGATATTGTAGTGGCTGAATATATTCCATTGCATTCAATTACAGAATATATTAATTGGTTGTTTGATAATCCAGAATTAAAAACGTTTTGCGACTATAAAGATATTGTAATTTAGGGTATTAAGAGCATTGAATGAAATCGAATCCCTTTTTATTATATTATCAAATTACTTCTTTCATATACTATGACTACCATCTTCCAACTCATCACTGATCCTGCTTATCCACAAAAAATGATCTTGGATAAACTCCTGCGTCATCATCTCCAGACTGATCAGGCAGGGCTGATAGCGATGTATGACAACGCGCTTGATCCCACTATGATCCAGACTATTCATGCTCAATATACTGACTATATCCAGAATAATAAGCCTCTAGAATATGTGTTGGGAGAGGTGGAGTTTTTTGGAAATCGTTTCATAGTCAATCCGGATACGCTCATCCCTCGTCCTGAGACGGAATACATGATCTTGGCAGTGAGTGATCATGTGGCATCGTTGTGATCTGGATCGCATGTGTTGATCGACGTGGGTACGGGGTGTGGAGTCTTGGGATTGAGTACTTTGATACGTCATCCTGAGAGTTTTGCTCAGGTATATTTGACAGAGATTTCTCCTCAGGCTCTATCAATAGCACAAAAAAATCTGACCCAGTATCGCGATCAGATTGGTCAGGTTTCGGTTGAACTTTTGCAGTCATCATTGTTGGATGGGATGATCGATGGACGTATACAGATCGATCATGACGATGATACGCAGCAGATCGTGATTGTGGCAAATTTGCCGTATATCCCTGATGGGACGTTTGACAATGATGTCGAGCAGTCCGTCAAGCAGCGAGAGCCAAGGATGGCGTTCGTAGGCGGCAATGATGGCAACGACTGGTATCGCAAGATGTTCGATCAATTGTTGGATGATCCCAAAGTCTGAGATTATGCGAATAGGACTGTTATGTTCTTAGAGATGATGACTTGGCAGCTTGATATTCTGAGACAGGAGTATACTGGACGTATGGAGTTTGAGATTTGTCACACCTTCCATTTTAATATTATTATTGTGAGAGGGATGATAACGAATAACGAATAACGAATACCCTCTACCTATTTGTTTTGGGGATCACAAAAAAAATCTGATATTCTCTTGCAGAAGAATTGTTAAATCACTAGTGTATAACGCTGTTACTATGAAAGATGTCATTTAGGGCCTTAGCTCAGGGGTTAGAGCGGGAGTCTCCAAAGCTCCGCGTCACGGGTTCAAATCCTGTAGGTCCTGATTCGTTTTTTGTAAGATATTGTACGCCGCTGTAGCTCAGCTGGTAGAGCGCACCCATGGTAAGGGTGAGGTCGGCGGTTCGATCCCGCTCGGTGGCTTATTTTAGATCTATTTGATTCAAATCATTACATAAAAAAACTCTCGCATCGTGACGAGAGTTTTTTCTTAGTATTGAATGTCAGATTTTTTTGTTTTTTAGAATAATCTTATCGCATTTCTTTTTTTCGACGAGCTCTTCGATATTGTGTTTGTTGTTCATCATACTTGATGACACATTTGGTCTGTGATTTGACGGTGAAAAGTTGACGAAATGAAGTAATATCAAACTGTGAAATATCAGTAGTCTGATCAAAAAAAGTATCAATATGAGTTGTATCGATATATGTCTCTATCATCATAGATCCAATGATAGTAACACTATATCCAGTGAGAGGAACCAGCGGGTGACTGAGATAGGAGTCGGTGTACCCTGTCGGATGACATAGTATCCTACCATATAGATCTAGTACTGACTGTGAACCGAAGACTACACTGCATGATCGTCACAGCTTGTGTAGATGCGTATAAAAATCTATCGTTTCTTGTGCATATCCAACGCCTCGGTAGTTGTGTGATGAGTAGGTAAAAATTGTTTTGGGTGTTATTGATGTCAGACGAATAATTGTAGTCACTATATCAAATCGAGCGGTATCTAGTTCTGCTATGCTCCCTGCACTGATAGTCTTATAATATCATGGGATGATGTTGATGTTGATATGTCCATGATGTGCTTGTTGACCTAGTAGATCTGCGTAATGTAAGATCGTATCGATCCAGTACTGACTGAGTGTATAAAACATTTTGTTTTTGACCAAGATATATTCATCGGACATTTGTTTGAGAACATAATATAGTTGTGACGTAGATATTTTGAGTTGATACTGATCAGTCAGCATGGTATGGAGATCTCATGCTCCTAGTTGTTTGTGTACGACGAGGAGATCTATGATAAGATCCTTAGGGTTGCGAGAGGAGAGCATGAATTATAATGCAGAGAGGTGAAGAAAGTAGTCTGAGGCTGTTTGTAGCCATCAAGATAGTATTGGTTTTATACTGTTTCGTCTTTAGTCCACAAATATTATGGATTTTTCTCTCCAAAAGCAAGTTTTTCCTATTTATTAGGAAAGTGTTTTTGTTTTTCTGGAAAATTAGGAGAAAAGTAGTGAGTGTATTTGCATCAATGCCGCTTTTAAATATATGTCAATTATCTTTTTATTTTTCTGTTGTTTTCGCGTATGTCTAATCTAATTAATGAAACTAACTACAATGATAATGTAGTGCCTCACAAAGAAACTCATTCTTTTTATTTAAGACGCTATGATATGGAGATACTTAAATCCATAGCAGAGGATATTGATAACAATAGATATAAACATCATGATTTGTCTAATAATGTGATCGTAAATGTCTGATGTGGTAACACTGGAATGGAGGCTGAATTGTTGGAATTGCTTAATAATCGTTTTTCTATTATTGGTGTAGATATAGCAGAAAAAGCTATAACTTCTGCAAAAAAAGATAATACAAATCCTAATATCGACTATAGATGCATGATAAATAATACTTTATCATGTATATCAGAAGAACCGGGATATATAACCATGTTGTATGTTTTAGAGACCATCAAATCAGATTACGTCCTGAAAGACTTACTTAGACAATCTTACGATCGCTTATCTTCAGAGTGAACAATTAATATTGTAATGTGAAACTTTGAAGAATTTTATGGTAAAGAATGTGGGGATGATTTTATGTTTCCTTTGGTTCTTGATTCAGACGGAAATTCAAAAGAATTGTCTTCATTTGCTCCTTGAGATCCATATGTAGCATTATTAAGCCATACATCTACGTCTCCTATCCTTGTTACTGATTTTTTTCGTCCTACTAGTCTTATACGCGAATATCTCAAAGAAGTGTGATTTAAGCACGTTAGTATTAATCCAATAGTTGCTCCAGGCTTGCTAAATCCAAAAGATGTTGCTACGATTCCTGCTTCAGTTTTAATTACAGCTTCTAAATAATAATAGTATTCTGACGTCGATTGATGTCAGAATTTTTTGTTTTTTAGAATCCCGCTAATCATCATCATCCAATTCATCATCCTCCAACTCATCACCTTATTCAGCGTCTGATTTTGATGATGGCTTCAATTTTTTCTTGGACGAGTTCTGGGTTCATGATGTAGGTCATCATGAGTTCTCCTTTTTGATCTCATTCTAGCAAGAATACTATTATCCCCATATCAAACAGACTATTGAGAAATCATACTTTTTCGGTCCTGATGGATTTGATGTCTAAGTTTTTGATGGTGGCGGATTTTCTTGTGAAGACTCCCTTCTGGGTGTATGAGATGATCGAGTCTGGGTTGACGATAAAAAAACTCAAATTATAATCAATATATGTGATGAAAATATCATATCCTGTCGAGAAGATGTATAATACGCTAAACCAAATCAAAATCCGATATAATAGGCTGTTGTCCAGGAATCCACGGAACGTGATATAAATAAATGTAAGAAATATCAATAATACTATCAAATATGAAATAATTGGTAACAAAATACGGAAGAGAAAAAATACAGGACCTTTCCTGACTAATAATACATTGGGTTTGCCGTATTCATTGATGTTTTCGTCGAGGAGTTGTTGTTTGAGTCAGGTATCGAAGTTTCATAGGATTTTGATTGCCATTTTTACTTGTAGGATTTATTAAAAGTGTATTGAAAATTGTGGCTGCTATCATACAAATATATCATCATATTTCTTTACTCTCTCATATATCAGTTCATGGTAGCGTTTTCAATAGGGTCTGTTCACATTTATCGATACGGTATTTTTTATGCGGTGGGGTTTGCTCTAGCGTATGGATGGCTGAGATATGTGAGTCACAATCAGACTTTTAGATCTATCAATACTCGTGTATCAGATTTTTTGCGTCAGCATTTAGATGATCTGATGTTGGCGATTATGTTGGGAGTCTTGATCGGTGGGAGATTGGGGCATGTATTCATCTACAATCTGTCGTACTATCTGGCAAATCCTTGGGAAATTGTTGCGTTTTGGATGGGAGGGATGTCGTTTATTGGTGGATTCGTATGAGTGGTATGCGCTGTATGGTATCTGGCTGCCAAACATCGTCTGCAAGGCAGAGATTTGCTGGCGCTGGGAGATATGTTGGTAGTGCCTTTGCCGTTGGCGATACTGCTAGGTAGGTTTGGTAATTTTCTCAATCAAGAGTTGGTCGGATTGCCCGTGTCGGTCTTGTCGGATGCTGGATGGAGAAGTCTGGTAAGCGTACTGCGTGATACGGGTTTGACCTATGTATACCAGCGTGTGGATCTGTTGGAGAGAGTGAATACGAATTTCTTGTCTATGTGATTGGAATGATGAATGCTGTGGATAGTGATTATGATCGTATTATTCTGGCAGATATATGATAGACGTTATCGTTCGGGTTTGCTGATAGGGGTATTCGTAGCAGGATATTCTCTGGTGCGTTTTGGATTGGAATATCTCAGACAGGATAGTAGTCTAGAGTATTTGTGAGTATTGACGATTTCTCAGTATTATTTCGTCATAGGAGTGGTCGTATGAGTGGGGATGGTAGTATATTACAGTAGAAATGCTAAAGCAGTAAAAACAGTAGAAGCCTTAGAAAAGAAAGAGTAAGAAAATTGGAAAATAAAAATATTGAAATATTAAAAATAACATGGAGAATAAAGGAAAATAACATGGAGAATAAGAAGATTGGAATAGTAACTCAAACTCCCAAAAGTCACGTAAGCGATTGACTGCACCGGCTATTTCAAAAATCATGAAATCATCTGGTCGATGGTCGTGCGTTCGCGATATAGCTGAGTAAGTTCATCTGAGTGGAAATTGCTCAGTACATACGATGCGACGTCTTGTCCGTTGGTAGGTCTTCCCACGCCGATTCTGATCCTGGAGAAGGTATTGGTTCACAGCTTGGCGATGATATCTCTCAGGCCGTTATGTCAGGCGTGTCCTCATCCTTGTTTGAGTTTGATCTCGCCGAATGTGAGATCGATCTCATCGTGGATGACCAAGATGTCTTCAGGTTTGATCTTGTAAAAATGACAGATCGATTGCACGCTGTGTCCGGAGAGATTCATGTAGGTGAGTGGCTTGAGGATGATGAGCTGATCAGATTTGATGATTTCTGTTTGGGCTGTCTTATCATGAGATCGTCAGGTGATTGATTGGTCGTTGAGTCGCTGATCCAGCACGATTCGTCAGGCATTATGTCTATTGAGAGCGTATTGAGAGCCAGGATTTCATAGTCAGACGATACATTTCATGTAAAAGGTAACAGGTATAAGGTAAAAGGTAGTTAGTGAATAGTGAATAGTGAATAGTGAATAGTGAATAGTGAATAGATTCCTCTTAAAAATGTTATAGTTGCTAATCACCAATTACCAATTGCTATTCACTCATTTATGGTTTGGTAGTGCACCTCTCCCCAGCCCTCTTCCTTATAGGAGAGGGAGTCGTTTTATGGTTTGGTGATATGG
>JBGTAD010000137.1:0-23921 GCA_041750055.1 Candidatus Absconditabacterales bacterium
TGTTGTTTGAATACTGCATACTGCGTCTTGAGTGTGGTGATCAGCTTGGATAATCAGATGAAAAAGTCTCTGGCTTTTTGCTCCGAAGAGAAGGTAAGCCCTCACTCTGGTGCGTCATGGAGCTGGCGAAAAGTTGCAACTGTTTTGTCTCCATATACATCAGCTAGTTCCTTTAAAGATCGCTCAAGTAGAGGGAGTACGAGATTTTCTCCGTCTATTCTTGTCTCTGGAGTGGTTGATAGTCCTGTCATGATGAGTAGATATGAGATGATAAAAATGCGCTATACATCTGACACAATAGTACTGATGTATGGAGTATTTGTCAAGCTATTGTGAGACTGATGATGAAGTTTGTATCGGGTTTTTGAAACTTTTGATAGATTTTTTGTTGTGAACTTGGACTTCTGTTGGGTCGAGTATATTCTTCATTGTTATGTTTCCATTATTGACGGATTCAACTTGATAGTAGGATGCTATACCTTGATCATTTGTGATTTTGATATAGGAATTAGTATATTTTTGGAGAGATCAGCTTGTACTGATTTTCTCCCAGTTTATTGTTTCTCGTGGTTGTTGAGAGATCGATACAGCTTCATCTACGGTTTGAGTGAGTTCTTTGTAGATATTGGGTGGCATGCTTTCTTGGAGTGGCTTCATCAGTTCTTCTGTCTTTGCTTTGGTATCGGGTTTTCATGTGTTCAGTGTCTTCGCTGAGATAGGAGCGAATGTCAGATACAATGTCAGCATCAGTGTAGCTAGTTTGTTTGTGAGATTGTCTCGTCATGCTTGTGTCAGATTTTTGATTTTTTTTAGTTGATTGGCTAGGATGATGGGGAGAGTTTCTCTGATTTTGTCAGAAGCTTTATCTACAGATTTTAGTCAGGATGTAGCAATATCTTGATTTATTTCATCCATTTTGGCAGCGAGTTTGTCTGGTCACTCGGGAGATCTTGCATCGATTGCGAGCCGTTCTTCCATTTGTCTTCGTAGTGCTGGATTTGTTGATGCGATTTCTTTGAGATTGGGAGATGCCTCAGCATCAGGACCAGAGCGAGATGAGACGTTACCGAGATCAGAGCGAGATGATTCGTATTTATAAAATCCGTTTATTTTGATGCCTTTGATCGGATCACCCTTTGCGTTTCTTAGATTAGTTTCTCTATTGTTTCATAAGGGTTTACCATCTTTCATGGTTATTCCTCATAATTGATCATTCATGACAGGGAATGTACTACCATCTGCCGTCTTGAATGTATGAATTCCTACTCCTGCTGGGTCAGTGCTTGTACATGTGACTTCTAGGATCTGTCCGTCAGTAGTTTTGATCAAGAATTTTTGATCTACAGCTAGTGTATTCGCATCGTCTTCTTTCATTTTGATTTTGCCCTGTAGATCTACTTCTTTGAATTGTTTTGCTGCTCATTCTTGGAGTTTGGGTGGATTATCGAATTTATTGAAGGCTGCGTTGATTTCTTTTTCCATATCTTTGAGTCTTTGCTCGTATTCTTTTCCTGTTTTAGGAGCTTGATCCAATTTGTTTCAGATTTCTTTTTGTTTTCTGGTCCAGAGCTTTTTGAGTAGGTTGAAAACATCACTGATGAACTTCTTCACATTTGGCAGTTTGATTGTGGGAAGTTTTGGTAGTTTGTTGAGTAGAGATTGGATTTTATCCATTGCGTTCGATCGCTTTTCGCGTCGTTTGAAATTATCAGAGATATCGAGTTTGCTGAGATCTTCGATTGTTGCTTTGATGTCTTTGGCGTCAGTTTCTGCCTCTTTGAGAGTCTTTTCTTCTCATTCTAGTTTGATTGTTGATTCAGTGTCAGAGATTTTGGCTTCAGGTTTAGCGTCTGGCTTTGTTGATGGTGATTCTGTTCACTTGCGATAGAATCCTTTGATGCTGATATATTCAGGTTTTCGATTTCCGTCTGATTGTTTTGTTTTCAGCGTAGTTTCTCTTTTAGCTCATCCAAATTGGTCAGCAAAGACAGGAAAATCTGACTCAGTGCCTACGATTTGAAAAGAGGTTGTTCAGTCTGGATCTCCTTTTGCCTGTGCTTGGACCGTGATAGTTTCTTGTTTTCCATTTCTGGTTATCACGACATCGAATATCTGTCCTTCTTCTACTCCAGATATATCATTCTCAGTGAGCATCTTAGGTTGAGGGGCGGATTCACTTGCTGATGCTGGTAGTTTTGTCGTAGCTATTTCAGGTTTGAAGTCTTGTTTGATTTGTTTTGATTCTACTCGCTCTTCGAGTTTTTTATAGGTAATGGGTCACAGAAATCCATCTACTTTGATACCAAGCTGTTCTTGCATTGCTCTGACTTGAGGATGAACTATCAGGTGCATAGGTCTTTCTGCGTTCATGAAATTGAATATTGCTTTGTCTTTGTGATCATTCAGATTTAGTTTGGAAAGAAATCATTTTTTTATACGTTCTCATACTTGATTGAGTAATAGTATAGCTTTTTGTTCGTATAATTCGGTACGCTCTTTGAGGAGGTCAAAATATCATTGTGTTCATGGAGAATTTGATCCTGTTTTGTCCATTTTTTTAGTAAGTTCTGATATTTGATCATCAAACTTTGTTTCCGGTTTGGTTTCTGCTTCGACTTGTTTTCAAGTATTGACGACTCATGTTTCTGATTTCAGATCGCTTTCAGATAGGAGCTTGGTTCAATCTTGAGTTTCGTTTCATGGCTTTCACACGGTAGTTTCGGATCAGAGTGATTTGTTTCATAATATTTTTGATAATCTTTCGTATGCTTGGTCGATTTCCACAAATTTATCTTTGTCTGTTGTTTTAGTCATATCTGGATGATATTTTTTTGCTAGCGCACGATAGGCTTTTTTGAGATCTGAAAGACTCGCTCATTCACTGAGTCATAGGGTTGCTAAGTCATCTTGTACATTAGTTTCTTCGATGTTTTGCTCTTGTTTGAATTCTCATTGTTTGTTGTTTCAGTCTTTGTTCGTTTGTCCATCACTTCAATCTTCTTTTGCTAACGTTTCTGTATTAGTTTCAGGTTTTTTTTGTTCAGCTTTGAGTTCTTGCATCTTTTGTTGATAGGATGGTGTTCAGACTTGTACCTTACCTGTTTTGATATCGTCTAGCAGTATTTCTACTTGTGTGTGGTCTAGTCCGTTGAATGTTGGCTTGCCTTCAACGATGTCGAATTTAATCTTATCTCTGGTGAGATATCCTAATGTCGTGATTGCGAGGAGATTCATGGCTATTTCTTGGTTGGTGAGTCCATCTTTGCTGAATAATTCGAGCGCAGAATCTGTCAAAAAACATCCCGTTTCTTCGAATGCGAACTTCATGGCTGTGAGATTGGGTCAGGTCATGCCGCTTGCGGTTTGCTCTAGTGCTCTGATCTGGGTGATCTTGTTCATGGCTGTCATGATGCTGATACTGGCTCATAGACTGATATGATTTTGTCGTCATTCTCGAGTGAGTGCTTGTTGGTAGAATTTTTTGCCTGCTTCTTCGACATTTCAGGTCTTTGCTAGCTCTAGAGATGATGAGATGCCTGTTTTCATGGCTGCTGCATTGATGACGTTCCATCATAGTCTGCGTCATTTCTCTCATAGCTCTCCGAGTCTTGTAGTCGGTGTCTTGGCTACGTATCTCATTGCATCTACTCCTTTATCCAGTATTTTTGCGCCTTTTGCGAGTTTTTCTGATGTTTTGGTGAATTTAGCAAATTTGAGTGCTTTGGATCAGATTTTTCATAATTTGGCTGCTAATAGAGCTGCTCATCAGACTGTACCAACTCAGGATGCCAGGAGAGCACCAATGATGATACTGGTTCCTACTTCTTCGATGACAGATCCTACCATTGCTTGGGTGAAATTGTGGCTCGCATCAGATCTACGAGATCCGATTCCTTCGATATCGAGATAACGTCATACGGTTCAGTCTTTGTCATGTTGTGTAAGAGCTGCTGCGTTCTTTTCTAGCACAAACTCTGTTGCTCTGTTTTCGAATATACTCATTACGCTTGCCATTCTGGTTTGCTCTGCCAATTCAGTCAGTTTTTTTCGTTCTGCAGTGCCTGGTTTGGCTTTGATATATTCGTCACATACTGCGATTTGTTTTTGGACTGTCTCGCTTTGTTCTGCCAGTTTTCATAATGCTTCTTTTTGTTTTTTGAAATCAGTCTGCATAGATGTTTCATCTATTTTCTTGATTTGTTCGTATCCTCTGAGGATATCACCAGCGAGGTCGTCTGTATCGAAGTCATGTCCAGGAGATCGATTGTCAGCAGAATCGTCGCCATTAGATTTGGGCAGATCGATATATCATGCATCTACATACCCATCTAGTATTGCCGTGAGTTCTGCTGGAGTGGGTTTTTTATTATTTGCAAATATGTCTCTCAGTTTGGATCCGTATCCTTTGGAGTTTTCTGGATTCATGGATTCCTGGATGAAATTCATGGATTTGGCGATTTTTTCTTGTGGACTGTTTTTTGTATCGATTTTAAATTCTTTGTTTTTATGATTTGTTAGTTGTTGTTGTACGTCATCTTGAGTCACATCTTTGATAGCTTCACCTGATGTATAATGTGAAGCAAATGTAATCCCACCGTCTCCATCATTCTCATCGATGCTCCTGAGTCTCTTGGCAAAAAAATCACGTAGATCTTTATCTTTACGTTTGCCAGAGCTTATTTGTGCTTGCATATCAGTGATGAGGCTACTGATGATAGTTTTCTTTCATCGGACTGTTTGTCTAGTTCAGGATACGTCTGTATAGTCATAGGATGTAGTGAGAGCACTTGCACCATCTCAGCTCGCTCGTGACTGAGTATGATCTGGGAAGAGTTTGGTAGCTCGATTCTTAAGCTGGACTGTTTTGAGAGTTGATTGTTGTTCTTTGGTGCTCCCATCGCCTATTTTGGCTATCACGTTATATTGGAAGTCTAGCATATCCTGCTTGAGCTGTGCAATCAGTGGCTTGAATTTGCTAGAGTCGGCGTTGTATGTTTCGAGGTATTTGAGGTATGCACTGGATAGTGATGAGACTTGTTTGAGGTGTTCGATTCAGCTTTGAAGTTCTTTTGTTTCTTTTTCTTCTTGAGCGGATTGTTTGAGAGTTGCACTTTCTCATAGCTTTCCTACTTTGGTAGTATCTCCTGTGACTCGATATGTTCCATCTGCTTTGATACCTCGGGTATATGTCGTGGTTTTTTCATTCTCATCTTTTTTAGGTATATCTTTTTCTTCATCTTCATCTTTTTCTTTGGGTGGTGTAGTATAATCAAAAGTGCTTTTTTTGTTGATTATTGAATTTGCTCGAGCTTCTCTGAATTTTGGATCGAATTTTTGGAAGAGTTTTTCTAATTTTGCTTTGACTGCTGCAGGTGAAGTAGGAGCATATTCTAGACCTGTGATGAAATTGTAGGTGATTGGGCCTAGTAACCCATCGATATCTAATTTTTTGCCGCTTTTTCATTGTACGATATTTTCTATTCTCGTGTATAGTTGCATCAATGCAATATGATCGTTGTTGAGTTTGCCTTGCGCATATTTTTCATACATGTCGCCTGATTGTGATCTGAAACCAGCTATCATCGTACTGATATCTGTGTTATCAGAACTTTTAGTAATTTGTTTGAGTGCTTTCATCATGGCAGCACCGTACAGCTTTTGTTTTCCTTGATCGAGTCATTCTAGATTCTTCATTCGTTTGTTCATTTCCTGTTTTTCTTGCGTAGAAAATGTTCCATCTAGTTTGACGCCAGCTGTAGTTGTAAGGTAATCAGCATGTCTATTCACGATATCATTCATAGGATTGAATTGTAGTTTTTAAAAAAGGTAGTAGATATCTTTGATAGTCTTTACGTTAGTTGGATATCTTGCAGTAATGTGTCAGTGTCTTGTTCATTGAGTTCTTGTTGATGGATCTTGTCTAGAGCAGATTTGAGTTGTTGCTGTTTGCGGATATGAGATTCACTTTGCTGGGTATCATGATCGTGTGCGATATTTCCTAGTATCTCAAAAAATACCAGATACAGCTTGGGATCATGCTGGACCGGACTATCCAGATAGTCTCGCATGATTTGATAGATAGAGTCGGTTGATTGGTCAGATGTTTTGTCCGCCTCGGCGGATCTCACTACGTTCGACTTTTTTTGTGTTTGGGCAATGACTCATTGTAGCAGATATTTGAGAGTGGTCTGCTGCTGTGTGGCTGTGAGCTTGTTGAATGTCTGGAGTAACGAAGAGTCCATCTGAGATGTGTGCAATACGATAAAATTACCTCTCTATCATATCTACAATATCCATTATATCCAATAATCAGCGATATACGTATCAGATTTTTATTGACTTATGGTTTTTTTTGGTTTTAGGTCTTAGTGTTGTGCTTGATTTTTGAGAGATGTTTGGGTAATGTCTTTTGTATTCTTTATTCGTTTTGTTTTTGATGAATCATGGATAATCAAGCTATCATCACCAAGAATGTAGATGGATCTTATTCTGCACATATTCCATCGCTTTCTGCACATACGCAATGAGAAACACGAGATGAACTTATTTCTAATATTTATGATGCTGTAGATTGTACTGTAGAATCGGAATCGTTATTGCATAAAAACTACGCGAGTTCGTTATTGTGAAAACCTCTGCTTTATCTCAATATGGATCGTAGTGTACATGCCTATCACGACTAAACAAATGATTCGTATTCTACAGGATTATAAGTATCAACTATATCATCAAACATGAAGCCATCAAAGATGGTATGATGAAAGACATCAAGGGATCACTTTGCCTCTTCATGGAGAACTTAAAACAGGTACGGCTCATAGTATTTTGTCGGATATTGCTCAACATCAATGAGTAGTTATGAAAGATTTGAAACAAAAATACACACTCAAATTATAGCTTATTATGAGGGAATAGGAATTTGCTTAGTTAGATTCTACGGTTTGAACCGGATTGCCGCACTTCGTTTGCAATGACGATAGCCCGCGAAAAAAAATTTATACTCGATCTTTTTGGACTATGCGTATAGGAATCATCAGTGCAGCATCAGAGAATCTCATCATAGCACAGATGCTGTGTGAGATGGGACACGAAGTCGTCGTGTTGTACGACCAAGAACATCGACCTCACGGAGACAAGACTCATGAGCGTAGGATGCAGATCGTGGCTGATCATATTGCGGTGTTGAAACAACATGATATTGAGGCTTTGATCGTGAATCCTGTGGTAGAGCTGGCGCTGAGACTGGATCCGACGTATTCATCATTATTTTCCCAACAAAACATAAAGCTGATACCGCTGTTCGCTGAGTATGTGAATCAGTATTGTCTGCAGTATTCACTGGTAGGTAAGCTGTGACTGGTAGGTAGCTACGCTGATGGACAGGTCGTACAGTGACTGATTAGGCATCTGACTGCATCATATCAGCTCAGCGTGGTCCAGCAGCAGACCAAGTCGTTCAAGTCAGATTTTCCTGTTTGGTTTCAGGAGTTGCAGTCACTTCCCTATTACCAAGAGACGACCAAGCGTCACGATCCCTATGTCAACAAACTCATCAAGCAACACCTTCGCACTTTCAAAGATGCTGCGATAGATACCTTGATACCGCTGTCGTATGGATTGTTTCATCATCAGGCAACGATCAAGACGTTTTTCAATCATAAGGTGACCAGATTCCATCCCAAACAGGATCTCAATAATGTCTTGATATCATTGGTAGGCGTATGAGACTGAGTCGTGAAACCTGCCACTATGATCATATGTTGATCATCTCATCGACTGGATCGTCAGTCTCACTGGAAGCGAGCGCTATCATGAGGAAAGCCTGAGTTGTTGAATATGATTTTTCTTTCGTAGTATTGACCTCACCCTCCGCCACGGCGGACAGGCTTCTCGCAATGACTGGACAGTGACTTCATTCCATTTTTGTTGGCTAACATTGCTCACATATCCCTCTACTCTCAAGGTTACCTAGTTCCTTGTCAGGGAGGTTGGTGTCGAGATTCATCATTCGTCATCCGTCATCCGTCATTCACAATCCGTCATTCATAATCCGTCATTCGTAATCATACAAGAATATTATTGACTTCTTATTGTACGTTTGTGTTGAAATTGTTTGGAGCTTCGATATGAGTGATATCAGATTTTGTTTTTTTGATTATGATTTTTTGTAACCCATGCACTATCCACGTCACGTAGCGATGATACCAGACGGCAACAGAACTCGAGCCAAAGACAACGGTCTAGACGAAATACAAGGTCACCTGACAGGTATCGATAGAAGTATGGAGTTGATACAGCATATTTTCACGCATACTCCGATCGAAGTGATGACGGGGCGATGACTGAGCACAGAAAATGTCACCACCAGAGATCCAGAATATGTGCGTACATTGTGTAATTTTTTCAAACTCAAAGGAGATTTGTTGGATGATTTTTTGGTCCAACATCGTATCAGTTTTCGTCGAATTGGTAGTCCTGAATGATTACCAGAAGATTTCGTAGAATATATGGTCGATAAGACGCAGCGTCTCACCTTTTCTGACTCGTCCAAGACAGTAGTCTTCGCGATCAACTATGGTTGAAGAGATGAGATCATAAGAGGTATCACGTCACTTGCGTCATCGTCATCAGATTTGGCTGAATTTCAAAAAAATCTCACAGAAACTACGCTGAGTACTGCTATGGATTTGGGTGATCTTCCGGCTGTAGAGTTAGTTATCAGGACCAAATGAGACAAAGCTCATAGGACATCGTGATTTATGTCGTGGTGGATATGATATGCAGAGCTGTATTTTACCCCTCTCAAATATCCTGATTTCACGATACAAGAATTTGATAAAGCAATAGCTTGGTTTGACGCAGTAGCTGAATATAGGAACTTTGGCAAATAGATCTCTTGCAACTTCGTGGTCATCTGATTATATGTTATCTAAAAAGGACCGACTAAAAAGGCGTTATCTATAAAGTCTCACATAACTACTAACATGATCATGATCACTAGCATAGCTTGTAAAACAACCTTTATTACAGATAGATTGGATTGCTTTAGAATAGTATGTTAGAAAGACAGGTGTCATTATGTTATTACTTCTATACTACTTGTGTATCAATTTATCTTCTTTCTTGCATCTCTTATGAAGATCAATCTCAAAACCCAGCAGCTCAATGACGTATTAGATATGATGAGATGATTCGTGTCCAAGCACTCTACGCTACCTATTTTAGAAAACATCTATATCAAAGGTAATATTGACACTATCACACTCAGAGCTACGGATATGGAAAAGTATATCGAAGTAGAAATCCCAGCTACTGTCAGTGATGAATGATCTGTGACGATCAATGCAAAGCTACTATCTGATATTGCCAAATCTATCGACTGAGAGGATATACAGTTGCTCATTGATACGACTAAGAACACTATCAAAGTCAAATCTGAATCAGATGATTTTTCGGTCAAAGGACTCCCAGCATCAGAGTATGTATCGTTACCAGAAGTCAAAGAAGGCTCGACTATGACGATAGATGTAGATCATTTTGTCAAAGGAATATCTAGCGTGGAATATGCCATCACTGAGAAAAATTTTTCTCCGATACTCACAGGACTCATGATCAGAGTCAAGACGTATGATGATGCCAAAAAACTCGTGTTCGTAGGTACAGATTCATTTAGGCTAGCAGAATATAAAATACCACTCACTACAGACCAAGAAGATACTACGATGATCGTACCCAAGATGAATATCTGAGATATCAAAAGAGTGATAGAGTTGATGTCATCCAAAGGGATGAAGACATTTGAGTGTCAGGCTTCTGATAATCTTGCTGCATTTCGTGGGAAAGTAGACAATATCAATGTATTGATGACATCTCTACTGATACAGTGAAATTTTCCAGATTACGAAAATGAAAACATCATGCCTACTCAATTCAAAAGTAAGATCATGATGAGCAAAGATGCTTGCGATAAAGCTATCAAAAAAATATGAATCCTGACCAGGGATATCAATAACTATGTCCAGATGACGATGTGAGATCAAATCGTGACCGTGCAATCAGGACTCACAGATATGTGAGAATGAGTGACAACGCTTTCTAGCTATTGTGAGTGAGAACCAGTCAGCTTTGGACTCAATGGTAAATACATCTCTGATTACATCAGGATCTTGTGATCCAAAGATATAGTGTGTCAAATAGCTGAGCCTACCAAACCGCTAGTATTCACGGATACAGAGGATGATTGCTACACGTATATCATCAGACCTTTGATGAAATAATGTCTAGGAGTCAGATGAAGTTTTATGATCCTCGTCTCACACTGACGGGTCGTCTTACACTGATGTGATTCACTACGTTTGAGCTTGTGATCGTATTGATGATCATGGCGATCATTTTTACCATGCTACAGTGATTATTCAAACCTCAGAATTCAGATCAAATCTACGGAGAAGTATGCGTCAATACTCTGTATGGAGAGATCTCCAAGCAAGTGACGAATGCTCTCACAGCCAAATCATTTGTCGTGTCCAACCAGAAAATTACGCCTTCAGTCTATACGATACAGATAGATCAGACAGGAAATCTGATACAGTTGGGATATCAGAGTGGAGCGTCGACGGTGGTGGTCAAATCAATGGTCTTATGAACAGCTACAGGAGTACGTTATTGTATTGGTCCGGATTATCAGGTTTCTTTGACTGGTGGAGGTTCAATATTTTCATTGAGCAAAAATTTCCAGTCTACTGCGTCTCAGCCAGGATTTGGTCGAAGTAAGGGACTGACTGGAGAAGTATTGGTACAGCTATGCAATAGAGATCGTGCTATATGTAGAGATTTTTATAAACTATCTGTGGATACGAGAGTCCAACAAATCAGACTAGTAGGATGTGTGCAGAGGTCATCTCCTGCGAGATGCCAGATCTGGAGAGAGTAGAAGAAAGTAATAATCTTTTCTTATATATGAGTTTTTAGGGCTTGGTTTTTAGGGCCTGGATCAGTGCTTGTTGAAAGGGCTTTGCGATAGTCACAAGTGCAGAGAGCTGTTCTTTTGTTATTTCACTAAGTTCTATTACTCATAATCATGGAATGTCCAGGATTTTTGGATCGATCATATTCATTGCCGTTTCTCGAGCTTGTTTTATTTGTCCTGGAGTGGGACTAGTAGTTCATGCAGGAGCGGTTCATGGAGTTGGATTGATTGTATTGTAGCATCTTAGCAGCATATCAAATTGTTCTCTGCTCAAGAGTTTGGAGATCTTCTCTGCTTCTGTTGGATTGTTCCGTGCGCTGATTTTTCTGAGTGCTTTACCAAACTCTACTGGACCTACCAGTTCGGCATTATCTTGATTGGTGTCGAGTGGTTTGTTCATGAGAGAGATGAAAAGAATGTATGAATGACTTGGATTTAAGAATTTACAATGAGGTTCTGCAGAGATGTAATGATTGTTGATTTTAATTTACGACTTCTTGTTTCAATATTTTCTCTAAAGCAGCTTGGAACGGAGCCATAAGACTTCATATGATATTTTTATTTTTCATGATTTCATCTAATTTTTCATGATCTTTAATATCTTTTGAATTTTCGAGTTTTTTTAACTTGAGGTCTAATACCTCAGTAATGATCTCCTCTCGTTGTTTTATGATATCATCATGATCGACTTGTGTGTCAGAGGTTATTTTATCAAAACTCGTTAATAATAATGCGTTTTCTTCTTTATTTATGAGTCATTTAGTTTGTGCTTCTCCTAAAGCGGATCAATATTGTTGAGACTTTGATATTTCGGTCATCGTAAAATCTGAAAGGTATTAAAATAATATGATAATCATTGACACTATACAATACGATACAAAATATCAATATATTTTTGTAATAAAAAAGACAAAAGATGTGCTTGAATTGAGCTTGTATATTTCTATCACAAGACAGCCTGTATTTTTCAATGATAGTATTACACTAAGCCTCTTTGGAAATCTTCAATCTCTTGGTTACCTCGAGCTAGAAATTTCTCTAGTGACTCTGCATAACGGAATCATCCAAAGAAAAATATATCAAATTCCTTTGGAGGTTCAGTATATCTTCGTTGAAGTTTCAGATTTTTGTAATCATATGAGATGTCTTTTGTTTATTGATTTTGTGTTGTCATGTCCCTGTCTAAATTCATCACTCTCCTGAGCAAAAATCGACAATCAGGCTTTGCAGTGAGTATTATATCGATACCATTGTCTATCTCACTGGCAGTAGCAAGTGGCGCGACACCGCTACAGGGTATTATTACTGCTATTTGGGCTGGGATTATTGCAGGGATTTTTGGCTGATCCAATTATAATATTGTATGACCTACGTGAGCACTGTCAGGTTTGATATTATCTTTTGCATTGTTGTATGGATATCAGGCATTGCCATTGCTCGCTATCGTGGTAGGGCTATGGACTTTGTTGGTGTGGTTACTCAAGATGACTAGGTATATTACCCTGATCCCTTCGACGGCATTACATGGATTTATCGTGGGAGTTGCGCTGATTATTACGTCAGGACAGCTCTCAGGAGCTCTATGATTGACAGGTCTACCCAAAGCTGAGAGTGTGATCGATGGATTTATTATTACCTTGTCTCATATTGGGTGAGTCAATCGATACGCATTGCTCCTGTTTGTTGTGACGTTGGGAGCATTGTTGATATGGAAACGTTTTATCAAAGCTGTGCCAGGGATTTTGCCAATCAGTGTGATAGGTATCCTGGTCGGATATCTGTCTAGTAATGGATACATCGTATATCCTATCGTGACATTGGCTCAGGATATGGCGGTTAGGAATTTTCCTGAGTTGGTGTTTCAACTGGTTGATGTATCATTGTTTTCGATTCGGCTACCTAGACTGACAGATGTCTCATTTTTGAGTAATCTATTGATAGCATGATTTACCATTAGTATCGTAGCGATCTTGGAGACTATTATCTCTGCCAAGATAGCAGACAAGATAACGAAGACCAAATTTAATCAAGAAAAAGAAGTCTTTGGACTCGCTTTGGCGAATATCGTCGTATGAATATTCGGATGAATACCTGCAACAGCAGCACTCATCAGGACTGCACTCAATGTGAAATCATGAGCAACTTCTCGAGTATCGTCTGTGATATCAGCGGTAAGTATTGCTATCATTTCTTGGCTTCTATTTCAGTATTTTCAATATATTCCTGTACCAGTCATTAGCGCTATCTTGATCAATATCGCTATCGGGATGCTGGATATCAAGACGTATAAAAAAGTGTACTATTACGATCCCAAGTCATTTTGGATACTGATGACGGTAGGTGTTATTACGTTTGTCGAAGATCCTATGATTGGTATCGCTTTTGGTACTGGACTTTCGTTGTTATTGTATCTGCGTCATGCTAGTCAGGGCAAGGTCTACGGGACTTTGTTTAGAGATCGCCGTTTTGATTCTAAGATAGCATTGGAGGATTATGTTCATTATCAACAAGCTGACGACGTGTTTATTTGCAAATTTAGCGGAGAGATCAACTTCGTATGTATCAGTGCTGAGATCGAACAATTGGTCAAAGTACACAAACATGTAACGATCATTTTATCGTTCAGCAATATTTCTTATATCGATATTGATGGATTGGAGACGTTTGAGGAAGTAGTAGAACTCTTTGATGATCAGTGATTCCGTTATTATTTCTCTGGAGTAGAGTGAAGATTACTCAAAATCATGAAAAAAACTGACTTCTTTCAACGTTTGGAGCGTGAGTGAAAGGTATTTACTGCGAGCTCAGAGGTCTTGAAATATCTGTGAATTGGAACACAGCAAGACTAAAACAAGAAAATCAAAGAAAAAGCAAGAAAAAATATACACAAAAAATCTGACAATGTTGGCTTCATACAGTCTTTTGCGTCAGATTTTTTTCTTTTCTTGTAAAAAAGTGTGTTAAATATTTGACAGAATGATAAATATATGTAATATGATATTGTTGAAGTGAAGTCATCTCAACACCAAAAGATCTGATACGTGAGCGTGGTGGCGGTACGTACAAGATAGAAATAGAATGATCCCTTCTCAATACAATTAATATATTCTGTTCTGTGTTCTTATAACTTTGTCTTGGGTATGAGTGTGTTACGTTATAGTGTTCTTAGAAACTGGGATTACAAAGTATCATCAAAAAAACTTATCAAAAAATTTGACAAAAAATCAATCATGACTATCATCATATCACTGCGAAACAATAATTTACTTTCCATGAATTGGTAATGAATAAATTGACTAATATGTTGATTATCATTTCATAGGAAGTAGGTCATACATATTATATACATCATATTGATATTGCTATTCATATCAGACTATCACGGCCTTTTATGATTTCGATACATATATTTTATATGCAATCGATAATAGTAATAACTAGATCAATTACACAGAATATATCTAATAAAGTGAACTAACTATTTTTGACATAAAGTCAAATATGATCACTGTAATACAATGTTATTGTATAACATATCACTACTATACTGCTGTCAGTAATCATCTAAGCATATAGAAGGATTTATTCACATATCATGATGAATGTTAGATTAATCATCTATCATACTACAATACACAAACAAAAAGATATAGATCATCGTAATCCCGCCATAGAGTTTATTTTCTATGAATATCTAGAAATATCAAAAAACGTATACTACAATTTTCGCATTGGTGATTATTAAATACGTATAGATGTATCATATAAGTTTGATTTACTTCCGATCTTTTGTCTAAGCATGGTGCTTTTGAACCGGTTCTGCCGGAGTGCCATGTCTAGGAAGAAGGTCATTATTACAATTATTCACACAACTAATCTTTTATAGATATATGATAATGCTTTTCATTATGTGTATCTTTGTTAGATAATATGTATGTGATGATGTATTGGTATATTTGATTGTTATGTATTTTGTTTCTTGTTTTCATTGGTAGTGTAATACTGCTATGTATGGATGCAGGGAATATATTCGTAGCACATGTCAATCATCGATATGTTAGATTGTCTTCATGATAGTCTATTATACAGGTGTTTGTATCAGCTTTTTGATCTCTTGTGATATCAATATGAGACTTGTTCTTATAGGATAGTGCGAGAATATCAATCAATTGGTGGTTTCGGTCAGTGAAATATCTGATTAGTTCACATTGCTAATGGGTAACGCGCTCAACTACATTATCATATTTGTTTATGCTGATAATGAATAATGAGAGAAAAAAATACCGTAATAACCAGATACTATTATATTATTACAACTACATACACTCTTGCATGGATATCATTTGGTGAGAATACTACATCATCATAAATGCTATGATAGATGATCAACTGATACCATGGTGAGAAAATATTTGTATTGTTTTCAATACAGGTACATTTCTTCACACAGATATCGATAATGATAGTATTTGTACATAGGAGTAGAGATCACATCAACGCCGACTTATCTATCCATTATCTATGACGTGTTTGATCGATACGACATGATATCACATGGCATGTATTGACTATATTTACGATCACATCGTACATTATGACAATACTCGTATTATCTGTGATACGTACAACACATCACACATACTACAGTGAGATAATTCAAACAATCTCAATCATACGATCAACAATCCAACGTGTATCTCAAGATACTATCAAATCTATACGGACAAATCGATGGTGGTATAATTATCACATACTATACGCGAAATATGTATGAATAATATTATCAATATCACAATGTCTTATTAAATACGTACGAATACTACTCATTTAATGTATAGAATACTTCAATCGATTATCATAAGTAATCATTTGGATACGAAGATTTTGAATGTATTATAAAACAGATAAAAAAAATCTGACACAACCATCACAGGAAGTATCAGCTTTCATTATACGATTTTATCATACCAATGCAGAATCAGGCAAGATAGCTATCAATAAATGTAATCATCTGTAGCATAGAACACTTCAGATACTACGATTATCACCAAATAATATCAATACTATATTACCAAAAATAATATCATTGATATAACTACTATTTGATGAATACTGAATACACCACTACAACATTACTACTATCACAAATATTATTGCACATTGGTGCCATTATACGCACGATAGGACGTCACATTGTATGTACCTTGGAACCCCAAAGATATATCCACTTTTAGCGGAGTAGATGTATCTCGTGAATAATTGCTAATAACCCTCCTTCCTTTATATACTTTTTCTCATACTGCTTACTGTATGTTAGTATTGATACGTTGATATTGATACGTTGATAGTAAGCACTATGAGGAAGATTATTATTTCCTACTTGACAATGTATCATAGAGTATTGCACGGATTGATGAGCGTGAAAAATCGTTTCACATCCTATGAGTCATTACTCCACACAGTTATCATAACACATATTGACCACGAGTAGCTCCTAGAGCACGTGACGAGATAGTAGTACAATGAACTGATGTATGACGAGGTCCCAAAAGGATAGTCCAATAGTGGCATGACTGCTATACGCAGATCTGCATTACTATTGATATGATAACATGGCATAATCATAAATAGCATGGATTTGTCCAAACTACATTTATGGATATGAATCGGTAACCCACGTCACAATGGATAGACCGAGTCAGTAGAAACCCTAATATCTTCCTTTTTTTTGTTATTGAAAAAATCATTTATTCTCTTTAGAAATGCTTGTGTTCTATATTCGCCTTCGGCGGGACCAACTTTTGCTTTGGGGAGGACATATGTCACATGACAGACTGTTTACTTCATCTCGTTTTGTTGACCGACATTATTTCTGATGCCTTTTGTATCAGATTTTTTTCTTTTTTGAGATTGTTTCAGCATAGCGAATAACTAGATCATACATATGAATATATCTGATATGATGAGACGATGTAGGCAACACAAGCCACTGGTAGTGGTGTGATGAGTGTGAGCTGTATTGATCGCTATGTGATGGCGGATGCTATCGTATACTGTGTGGGTTTTGTCGTGGGGGCGACATCCGTATACGTTTTCGAAGATCGTAACCCATGAGATATCCTCTCAGCTGGATGATGTGACCAGTCAGATGTATGATCATGCACAGGAGCTAGATGAGTTAGCAGGTCTAGACCAGCCCAAGACGTATCTGGTGTGACTGATGAATAGCTCAGAATCCAAACCAGATGGTGGGTTTTGGTGATCATACGCCATCGTCACACTGGATCGCGGTACTATCAGTCTCCAGACCTACGATGCGTACTATCCAGCTATGGTCTCTCGTGAGACACTCCCCTTCCCATCATGGATGAGCGGTGTAGTCGAGCTGCCTGAGATGAGTCTGGTCGGATCAAATCGATACGGATTCACGGATATCGATGGGGCGAATATCAAGACGCTGTATGATCGTACGTTCGGTACGGATATAGATGGAGTCATTCTGATCAATGATGCACTCATGACAGATCTGGTGGACGAATATCCTCAGCTCAAGGCTCAACGACACGTCATGAATGCCTATGCAGATCAGATTGCAGGGACGGGATTGATGATCAAAAAACAAGAATTTCTCAAAGAAATCAAAAATCTGACACAGTGAACGCGTATCCTAGCCCTGACATCTCGTGCGGTCAGATTTTTGTCAGATTGGCTGGAGAATGGATATATGCGCGTCTATCTGCCTCGTGCGTCATCAGGATTGTCTCAGACTTTGCAAGACATCTGACTGACCAATGTGTATCGTCCAGATCGTATGTATGTGTATGATCTGAGTTTTGGGATGAATAAGGCTGATCAGTTCGTGAGCAAACAGATCTCGTTGTTTGACGCTGATGGCAAACTAGTCTGAACATTTTCATGATCGATGATGGATGAGTCAGATTTGGTATGATGTGGTGATCGCTGTGAGGTGGTCATCGAGTATACGCTGGATGTGCCTCGTGAGTATCTGGACAGATTGCAAATGATCAAACAAAATCTCTGAGTACAATACGATGAGCCTAGAGCTCGCATCACCTTGCTAGAAGATCCGCAGCGATATACCCAAGGGATGATCTATCTACCTGCGGGATATGATATCCTGAGTATGACGGGAGAACTCTATTATCAGCGTAGTATCCAGACTCCATGGAGTCCGTTGGTCGTGTATAGATTCGCATCCAAGGGACTGTGGCAGGACAGCAAACGTGTCAGGATTCTGTTACAAAAGAAGTTATAGAGATTTACCAATTCACCTTCGGCGGGAGTTACTTTTTTTCTTCCAGGAAAAAAAAGTAACCAAAAAACCCTTCGTCGGCCAAGAAAATCCGTTATTATTGGGAATAATGTACATTTGCTTCGAGCTCAGTCGTACCCGGAGGGACCCACTCCTTCGCTTGAGTTCAGGTTTTAGTCAGAGTTGAGTGGCTTCATCCCATTTTTGTTGGCCGACACTACTTGTGTAGGTTTTTTGAAAAAAAAAGTTTTAAACTGAAATGTTTTTTGAATTTATGCAATTATAAAAAGCACTAGAGACATTATATCTCTAGGCTTTTTGATGGTCGTTTTGAATACTCTTCTAACTCAGTCCAGGGATGTTCAATCCCCCACCAGCGCCACCTCCCATCATTTTGGAGATATCAGATGGATGAAATCATAATATGTCTTTGGTCTTTTCTGCTGCGATTTCTTGAGCTTTGTTTTGAGCTTTCATAAATGCGTCTTTGAGTTTGGTCTCGAGCGAGGATTTCATAGATACTTGCATGAGGTTATCGTCTTCGATGATGATATCTTTAATTTTCATATCTGCGCTCATCTCTACGATGACTCAGGTATCTTTGCCGGCTCTGATGACGAGATTTTTGAGAGAATCTTGGAGTTTCTTGTATTTGTCATACATTTGTTTCATTTGTCACAATTGTCAGAACATGAGAAAATTTATAAGTAATAAGTTAAAAGCTGGATCACTATACGTCATACTAAAATCTTGAATCGATTCAAGATTATATCCGTACATCGATATCACATATCAGGAAGATGTTCTCCAGTATAGCTCTTTTGTTTTACTTGATTTTTCAAAGTCTTTGAGATATATAATATGTGAGTAAATTCAGATTTTTATGTTTTTACTATCATAGGAATTGCTTATGATCCAAACCGAACATTTTGAGAAGGTCGAAGTGAACTCAAGTGCAGAATTGAGATCTCGACTCCACAATCATCATACGCAGACTGCTAGTGTCCGACTTGTGACTTATAAAAAATTGATACCTGACAAATACGTATCCACTGCTGAGATCCTTGATGAGTTATCATGTTTTGGGTGGATTGATGGGATCAAGAGAAAACAAGATGACGATCGCACTATGCAACTCATATCTCCTAGAAAAACGCAGCATCGAGCAAAGACATACAAAGACCGTGCAGCTATGTTGATACAACAGTGAAGGATGCAACAGCCATGACTGCGCTGTATCGAGTTATCGAAACATAGTGGGTTGCGAGATTTTATGGATGATGTAGACCAACTGATTGTGCCAGTAGACTTACAAGAAGAACTTGCAAAGCATGATCATGCCAGTATGTTTTTTGACACTATCAATGATTCTAGCAAACGTTTTGTCTTGAGATGGATCAAATTAGCAAAGACTCATAAGACAAGAATCTCTAGAATTCAACATATTGCCCAGCTATCAGCAAAGAAAGAAAAGCTGAAGTGAAGTTAATTATGTTAGGTTTTCTGAGCAAATATTTCATTTAACTGAATTATTTCTTCCATACCATGAACCAGATGTTTTCCAACAAGATATTACAAGCTATTGGTGCGTTTTTGCTGGCGTTTGGATCGTTGAATTTTGTCATGCTCAAAGTCGTAACTATCCAAAATTATCTCATATGTCTGGTATGATTTATGCTAGGTATTGTGACGGTATCGATACTCTACAAATCTGTATTACTCAGGATCATACAAAAAACTGAACGCTCTGAGTTTTTGATACTCTTGGCGTCGTTATGAGTTCATCGAATGATCTGTTATTATTGTATTGTTTTTTTGGGTCGTCCTGTCTTGCCTTTTGAGAGTAGTGAGTTATCATTTTTATTGATCAATAATTTTTTTGTCTGGGTCAAGCCTGTGGATCTATTGTATCAACAACTGATCATCATGGTGTTGATCAAGACTCTCTATGAGTACGGGATGAGTCTACAGCGTATTATCATGCTATTCGTGGTGATCTTTGGTATTGCTCATGGGGTTCAGCTTTTTTGGATGCCTTTGCCTATAGCTTTGGGATTTTTAGTTTTTAGTATTGTGGCTTCGTTTATTTTCCCTGTGTTGGTTTTGAGAGTGAGAAACGGATATTTGTACAATATCGTGATTCATCTGTTGGCGTATGATATGGCTGCGTTGCTGTTTTGGGGTTTGGCGTAGGGGTAGTCCCATTGGAGATCGAGCTTAGAGATTCGTGTCAGGACTTGTGAAAGCGTATATTTATCCAAGTCTGTGCAGATACGGAGCTGTCTTTTCTCGGAAGGGGAAGAATTTCTTGGTGAAGGATCTCGTGACGATGGGAGAACATCGGTGATGAGGTAGGACTTTGGGTAACTGGTCTCAGGAGGTAGTTTGACTGAGATATTGCTGGGCTTTTCTATAGAAGGGATTTCGTGTCTCGTACATGGTGATGTCTGGATAGCTCTTCACGTATTGCATGAGGTTTCATTTGACCAATGGTATACCGTACAGTGCACAGTATGCCGTGACGAATTGGATTCTTTTGTGACTTCGTGGGTGCTGAGCACAAAACTCTTCGTCTAGGAAACAGAGTGTCGTGTCAGGGTTTTGTATCTTGGTGGGATGGAAATCTCGAGGAGTGAGTACGGTCTGGTAGCTAGTGATATGAGGTAGATCGCTATGTGGGATGATCTGACTGAGATCCGTTTTCAAGGTCTCGTGGACGTCGTCACTTCCTTCGACTTGAGATGTTCTCAAAGGATCAAAAAGTCTGACTGCTACATCTTCATAGCTACCACGATAGTGAGGATCGGTGTATTTGCCGTAGTGATTGAGGTTTTCTTCGTTCATGTAGTATGGTTTGCCTGAGAAGGTCGACTGTACTCGCTGTCGGCTGAGGTGATTGGATCCCAGCTCTCCATCCAAGAAATGATAATACGTCCAGTCTGCGCATTTTTTTCGATGGAGTTTTTGTCGATGAGTCATGTACGATGCAAGTCGCATTCTCTGATGATTATGTAGATATCCGGTTGTTTCTAGCTGGAGGATACATTGATTGACTCGCTGTGATTCGAAGGTCTTATCGACGACTTGTCTGGGTAGGAGTTCTTGTTTGGGGATATTTGTTTTGTCTGGTTCGATATCTCGCATGATATCTTGCTGTTTTCGATAATGGACTTGCACGAAATACTCTCTTCGCAGCAATTCTTTGTATCGGCTTTCTGCTTTTGCGAGACTATGATGTTTGAGCGAGAGTTTGACGATCTCGTCGATCGTGATGACTCCATGAGTGATGTAGGGGGAGAGCATTGATACTTCCCCATCGAGGAAATTTCTGGATTTGCTATATTTGACTGCATCGAAGCTACGTACTTTTTCGATGAGCTGCTCATGGCTGAGGATGGGGAAATGCATACATCTATAATATACTCATAAAGCGGTAGGGATACGATACTCCAGGGTAGGTCAGATTTTTGTATTTTTTGATGATTTGTTTCTTGCTGTATGTTTTTGATGATCTGTTTTGGATCTGGGGTTTATGATTGTCTGACGGGAGTAGAAAGCTCATTAAATTTCATGATTTGTGCTGTGAATTTGAATTCGATTTCTCAGACAGGACCATTTCTGTTTTTTCTGATCAACACATCACAGACTCCTTTGCGATCTGTATCAGCATCGTAATAGTCTTCTCTATATAGCATCATTACGACGTCGGCATCTTGCTCGATTGCTCATGATTCACGCAGATCTGAGAGTTGAGGTTTTTTGTCGGTTCTTTGTTCGGATGTACGAGATAGCTGAGATAGAGCGATGATGGGTACTTCTAGTTCGCGGGCAAGTTCTTTGAGTCATCTAGATATCTCAGAGATTTCTTGGACTCTATTACCTGCAAATTTGGAACCGGCACCTGACATGAGCTGGAGATAGTCAATAATAACCAGGTCCAGAGTTCCTTGTTCTATTTTGAGTCTACGTAGTTTGGATTTGAGCACAGGAATAGTCGTACCTGCTTTGTCGTCGATATACATATTACTCATACCCAGCTTTTCGATAGCATCTCATAGTGATGCGAAGTCTTCATTTTCGAGTTGTCATTTGGTGACTTTGTGCATAGGGATATTAGCTACCGCACACAGGATTCTATCTACGAGCTGCTCATTACTCATCTCGAGAGAAAACAATGCTACCGATTTCTGATGTATAAGAGAGGCGTTCATCATGACGTTGAGCGCGAATGCTGTCTTACCTACTGCGGGTCTGGCAGCTATGATGATGAGTTCTCCAGGTTTGAATCATCCTAATACATCGTCTAACTGAGGATAGGTGGAGAGTACTTTTTTTTCGTTGATGAGTTCGGGATTATCCACGATTTCCATATAGTTTTCTATCCTCGAATCCAACAATTCTTTGATATGCTTAGTACTATTGGAGGTGTTGATTTGAGTAAGATTGAAGATTTTTTTCTCGATAGCGTCGATGATGTCGAGTGTCTCTTTTTGCTCATATACGTCACCGATAATTCATTGAGATACTTTCAGTATACGTCTCAGAATTGATTTTTCTTTTACTATTTGGGCGTATTCTGCACAGGGAGCAGTAGTGAGCAGCATCGTATTGAGTTCGTACAGATATGCTTTTCCTCATATGATATCTAGAGATCCGTTTTTGCTCAGCTGATCAGAAAGTGTGATGACATCGATGGTTCTACGCTGAGATCGTAGGTGTTGGATGGCTTCATAGATATCCATATGCTCTCTGTGATACATATCTTCATGATGAAGATGCAGTCCATCGTATACGAAGAGTAGATCGTTGTCCATGAGTACTCATGCGATGATGGCTTTTTCAGCTTCGGTTTCGTGAGGCGGGGTCTTGAGTTCGTCTAGAATAGATGCCATAGATAGAGAGAATAATTATTATCGATAAAGGATAGAATTAGTTCAAATGTTCTTTGTTTTCGGATTTGATTTGTCGTCGTATGAGCATGATGACTCCTATATTGATCAGGATGTCCGCAAGGTTGAAAATAGGGAACGATCAAATCTGAATAAAATCTCTCACTCCTGCAAATCGTATCCTGTCTACGAGATTACCTATAGCTCCAGCCATAAAAGGAATAAACGACCAATAAGTCAGATTTCTCATATTGTACAGATACATAAAAAAGATCAGTGCAACAAACGTAAGCGGTATGACAATTCGATAAGAGATAGGGATTCCTCGAGATATTCCGGTATTGAGAATGGGACGGATTCGTGGTTGTCCTGTGAGTAGTCCCTGATCATAGATGAGGTATTTAGATCCTAGATCTGCGGCTATGAGGATACCAATGAGTATGATGTCTCTGATGATATTCATGTGAGCACTTGAAGTAATAAAGGTAAATGAGTATGAAATATATGAATATAAGATATAGAATGTATGGATCAGGATAGATCAAAGCAAGATGTTGTAAGAATAATTATAACGTAATAACTCACTCCATATATGTTGTATAAAAATACCTGTATATTCACTGATTCATACTTGATTGTAGTCTCTCCAAACAATCAGATTTCTTTATATATCAATTCGTAATGATAGATGATTTTCTCACTAGCAAGATATATGTCCGGATTGGGACGAGTGAGTAGGAGGCAGCTGAGACAATATATCAAAGCATGAGCGATCCTGGTCGATGGAGAA
>JBGTAD010000138.1:0-13500 GCA_041750055.1 Candidatus Absconditabacterales bacterium
GGTGCCAGTCCTGTCTGGATCACGGTCAAGAACACAATACTCATACCCAATGCTAACACCGGCAAGACAGGCGCGAAGATAATACCCATCAATCAAGATCGTCAACCTTTGACTCCAGGCAGAGAGTCAAATCGTTTGATCTCAAAAACGTATGACAATACATACAAAGGGGATAATGATATGATAATCCATAAATTGACAATCCTATACAACAATACCAACGCCAACGCTATCAAAGGCGCTATGAGTAGCAATCCTATGACACTCTTGAGCAAAAATTCTATCAGCGCGACACCAGTAGTTTTATCCGTACCATTTCCTACATTGATCGTCCCAAAGTCCAGCAAAGTCGTATACAACGTAGCTAACGGTCCTACATATCATTCGGATTGCTCGGTGATGTCTGCTAATGATAATCCATCATTACCCAAAGGAAGCGAATCCGCCCTAGATCCTTTCTTGGTTATCAACCTACCCTTTGCTTCTGCACTATCTCGATCCAGACAGGATTTGTAGTCATCATCCACCTTACAGTCAGATTTTTTATAATCTATGACGTATCCGTCCAATATACAGTACTGCCCACTCTGCTCTGACAAGCTTGGAGGGAGTGGTATCGGCTTTTCAGGATCTTTTTGTAGTAGCTCATAGGTTCAGATGATCTTGCCTGCGTACAGTTTGCACGGATAGAAATATTTGTTTCCAAAACTATAATAGACCGTCGTCTCATTCTGACTGGGCTTGAGTGATCCAAAGTCAGAGAATCACATCGTCGTATGAGTCATCAAAATCGGTCTAGACGCGACACTTGGCGCAGCTTCCTGCAAAATACTCAACGGTATACCTCCTACCGTAAACGTCAATATCGTAGAAATATCAATCAATGCTGCCATAGCAAACCAGCTCAACTGTACACCTACTCACGCCATTAGCGTCTTGGTCACGATATCTTTGATGTCAGCTTTTTGTCAAAATACTTCTTTGAATATCTCAAACAATACCAAAAATCCCAACGTAAAGTTCGCAAAATTTTTGATCAAATTCCAAAATTTCCACAAAGGAGCATCCAAGCCAAATAACGATCCATATACCAGAGAATTATCCATCGAATACCCCGCGATGAATATCAACGGTCGAATAATCAAATATAACACATTCAAAATCAAATTAAAAAACTGAACCCACTCCAGTATGGATTGATCCAAGGGATTGTTAGTAGACGATACGCTTGATCATCATTCAGTATTTGTTGTGAGATTAGTAAGTTCTTGAGCAAAGACTTCGTTTCATCCTACCCAAAAAATTGATCATACGACGAATGATCACAGAATACAGTATCTCACGAGCTTGTTACAAAAAACCTTCACGATATCAGACATCTTCAAAATAAAAGTTACTCAACTATAGCATTGATCCAGAATATTTGCGACTTATATCACCATAATATCTCAACTAGAGTTGACTTAATATACTTTTTAGGATGTCTTTTTGTTTGATTTCAGGTCAAGTTTTGGATATAGATTAAAAATAAGATAAAGAAGTTTTTTAGCTCATGCCAATCACATCTATGACTACACAACCTACCACCGACGACGTCATCATCGATCCAACGAATATAAACGCTACACAAGCCAATACCGGAGACTCTGACATAGACCCAGACACCATCACAAAAGAACCATCTCAAAAACAAACATCTCAAAACAAACAAACCTGAACCCACTCCAGTACTGATACAAAACAAGATAATAAGGATACCCAAGATCCTAACACGCATGAGACGATAGCACATCTAGAAAAAAAACTCTCAGAATCTCAAGAAATAGCAAAAAAAGCTCAGTACGATTATATCAATGCCAAGATGGATCTAGATAGACTCCAAAGAAGACTCTCCCAGCAAGAATCCGAAGGTAAAGTGACTCAGCTCATCGAAGTAGTTAAAAAACTCATACCTGCATTCGAAGACCTCAGAAATTCAGTAGATCATATTCCAGCAGATCAAGCAGACACTCCCCTAGCCAAAGGCATCAATATCGTGTATACCAATATCACCAAAACACTCAATGGAATAGGCATCACAGCAATTTCTTCACTATGAATGGATCCAGATAGCGAGCTGCACGAGCCTATGGGACTACAGCCGGCACCATCCGAAGACCAAAAAGGAAAAATCATCTCAGAGTTTTCTAGAGCGTATCTATACGAAAAAAATGATAAACGCATCGTGGTGCAATCTGCCAAAGTGATTATTGGCGAGTAATATGGAAAGTAATATATGATCATAAAAAACAAAGAAAATCTGATACAAGTCAGATTTTTTTCTTGCTGTTTTTTTCGTTTATGATTCAATTATTTCAACCTACAAAAAACATTTCGTCATACATGTCAACACAGCTTGCCCCATATCTCTCTACCAAACTTGCTCAACAACATAAAAACAATATCATAAGCATATCGTGCCATTGACTACAAATGCACATATAATTGTTGACGTGTAAACACACTATATCACACTAATATATCATATTTATTACTCTATGGTAATCCCTCATATGCCTACTACTGATCCCCAACTCAATCCCCAACTCAATCCCCAAAACCCCCAAACCAACCCCAATCCCAATCCGAATCCAAATCCGAATGCAAATCTGACCCCTACTCCTGCCACGACATCACCACAGGTTGCGAGTAATTCAGCTGTTGCGAGTAATTATGTCCCTCCAACGCAAATACCTCCAACGCAAATACCTAACCCACAACCATCTCCAATGCAAGCTACTCAGCCAGCAGTTGTATCTCCAAACATGCTATCACCAGCAAATCAGTATCCAGTTCCACCACCGATACCAATAACTCAACCGTCATCACAACCGATAAATCAAAATGGAACAATACCTGCGCAATATCCATGAGCCAACGGGCAAATCCCATCATCTATACCATCATCTATACCTCCTACCAACCCTATAGCGACAATCAATATCCCAACGACCACACCCCAAAGCACTCCACTCCAAGGGAGCTCTCCTCAAAACATGCCACCTCAAGGCGTATCAACACCACCTAGAGCACCAGTTATTATGAACAAACAAGGTTCACAGATTTGATTTGGATCACTACTCATAGGATGTGGTATGATTTTTATCTTAATCTTTGGATTAGGAGGATTCGTATTATATTATCTCGTGAGTAATCCCGACCAACTCAATGGTATCATGGATATTGTCACTGCTAAGACACTATTAACATTATTCACGAGTGTATTTTTTGGAATCTTGTTTTTTGCAGGATTTGGTATGCTCATCCTCAATGGCTATAGACTCTCTACCGTCAAAGAATGATCTAAGATCTGATATGTATTCTGATTAATCATCGGTATATTCGTATTGGGTACTGCTATTGCATGATGAACCATGGCCATCAGCACGATCCAACAGATCGATACGAATGCATGAGCAAATTCTTCAGCCTTGGTCATTCCATCACTGATCAATGGATCTAGAAAAACACCTGTCACTCCCAACACACTGCTTATAGCTCCTGTTGGTATCTCATACGAGATCAATCCTAGTATGTTGCAGACTGCTTTGTGAGCACAGATACCTCTAGCTAGTGTGCAGTCACTATCACTAGACTGTGGTAACGAACAAATACTATGACCTTCTTCTAGTACGGCTATACCTGGATACTGTCTATACGCAGACAAAGGTACCTATCAGCTCAGTCTCAATATCACCTATACCGACCCTGTCTCTAGACAACAAAAAACACAAAGCTACCCAGCAGGATCTATCCCCGTCGTATCCGTAGTCTCAGTATCCACTACCTCAGAAAAACCAGCCATGAATGACGCTAAGACAGAAATCATTATCTCTAGACCTATGAGAGTGACATTTGATGCTCAAAAAGTCGTCACTGATCTATGACTCACAGACAACATCATCTCTCGAGATCTAGATGGAGACGGAACCCAAGATGCTCAGAACAATCTCAGACCTTCATTTCAATACAATGAATCCAAGCTATACACTGTCACGTATACGCTATGAAATAGCCGTCAGATTTTTTCATTTCCTTTGAGAATTAATCAATCAGATATCCCTACTTGTAGTATTACCGGATCCCTTGGTGATGATAATGAATATAATTTCACAGCAATACTCAACGGCGCATCCATAGTAGCCAAAGATTATCGTCGAGATGTTATTGACGCTGATACCAACAGTATCATAGAATCTATCAAAAAAAGAACAGGAAATCTGACCTATCAGTTCAAACCAGGTAGTTATATCGTCAAGAATACCTTTTTGAATGAAGATAACAAAGAAGGGTTTTGTGAATCTGAAGTAATCACGGTATGATCGAGTGCTATCGATGCACAGACACAGATCAGTTACAAAACACCCAAAATGAATGAATATAAAAACATCTCTAATACCTGAGATACAATATTGAGTGGTGGGAATATTGTAGTCTCATCGCTACCCGTATACATCAAGCTACAACTCACAAAAATCATCCCCTCAAATCAGGATGTATCTATCAAAGTACTATATAATACCAAGCCCATACTCGAGACTCGTGAATGATTGTACGAATTCACTATTGAAGATCCCAAAAACCAATCAGTACAACTGATATTGAGAGATAAAATCACGGGCAAAGAATCTATCAAGACCATCAATATCATCAATCAACAAGCAAAAGTACTAGGCAAGCTCATCGTCACTCCCAATAGTGCTGGTACAGATCCGTTCGAAGTTTCACTAGATGCCTCTACTACTACATTGACAGACAAAACAGATGAAATCGTGACATTTACACGAGATTTTGGAGATGGCGAGATTAGTAAAAACATCAATCAAGGTAAAGTCACCCATATCTATAGATTTGATCCAGCCAACGAGAGCTGAGAATACAATCCTACCGTCACCATCAAAACAAAAAAAGGAATCAGCCAAACTATCTGACTAGATGTCCCTATCATCGTCAAGAGAGCAACCAGGACGATATCTATCAAAACAGACTCACATCCAGGACAAGTAGCTAGTATTGGAGAACGTATACAGCTGAGACTAGAAGCAAATGGACTCATCAATGGTATCTCACGAGACTTCGGAGACGGGAGAGATCCTCTGGAGTGTGCTGGGAGAGAATGTATTGATTCTACTGTAATATTCGAAAAATCCTGAGACTATACCATCAGAGGAACGATCAAATATGAGGATCATCCTCCAGTGACAACAAGCCTCAAAATGAAAATAGAATAGCACAACATATTCTAAGATGTTCTAAGATACTATCAAACAGATCAGAATATTTTGATTCGAATACTATCTATCCAGCCCGCTAACGGTTTAAACACATAAACCAAAAGCCACTGGTAAATACGTTTGGTAGATAATATCACAGATACCATGATACCGACAGCAGTCCCAGCAATAATATCTGTAGGCCAATGTACCCCTATCCCTATCCTACTAATAGACATGATCACACTCATCAAACCCAGCGAGCATCACCAAATAATAAATCACTGATGTTTATGCTGTATTCAGTATAGTAGCGTGACCGTAGCAATAGCACTAGACATAGCCGCATGATCAGAAGGAAATGCATTCTCAGGAATTACCTGCAAAATCAAATCATCACGACTTCGATCATCAATGGGTCTTTCTTTATAAAGCCGAAATTTTACCATATAGTTTACCACGATACTCCCAAACCCACTAAAAAACAATAGCAGAGACAAATGCTTGTACTGTTCTTGTTTGCGATATAATCCAGAAATATACAACGCTGTCAAATATACCGGATACACAAAAACAAATATATCCGCAGTGATAGGCATCATATAGGTCAATACCGTATGACTGTTGGTAAAATCATGCATATATTGAGTGATTCTAACTCACCGAGTCGGTTCTGAAATACGAAACATTCACAACATACTATCATCAATAATATATAAAGTATCACAAAATCATATATGATTGAACTAACACTATTGCAATACAAGGACAAAAAGTCTGATTGACTTCAAGATAAGATACGATACAACATAGATAATGATCTTTACTTCGTGTATACTGTACTGCTATGACTCGACGCGTCCCCAGGTATATCAAACAAGCAGCTAACTTTCTCAATACACAATTCAAAAAACGAGAAGAACAGCGTAAACAAGAATTTAAAGACCTAGAATACATTGATAATACGATTCATACTCTCGAGAAAAAGAACAAAGATGCTCCATCTGATCACATCCTCATATCCAAAGATCGATCTTTTTCTCTATACTTCTGGATGTCTGGAGCTATTATTGGATATCTAGCATATCTGACATTTCAGTCTCTGACTATTGTGTATATGATTTTGACAGGATTCATTATATCGATTGCTGTCGAGAGCATTATATCAATTTTTGAACATATGCGTATAGGGAGGATGACTGCTATCTGAGTTACGTATTTACTCTTTATGTTGTTTCTGCTTTCTGGTTTTCTGTTTATTATACCATTCATTAGCGATCAGATCTGAGTAGTCATCCAAAAACTTACCGTCGTCATACAAGCACTGATACAGCAAATACAACTATACTGAGCCAAAGAATTACTGCTATCTCGGTGATTATCTAGTCAAACAGCCGAATTACTCAATCAATATATTATCAACCAAGAAAACCTCAGTTTGCTACAAAAACAACTCGAATCTCAAGGAGGACTCATTGCATCTGCAGGTAGTTCATATATTAGTACGGTCTGATCGCAGACAGTATGAGTAATAGGACAGATCGTTAATGGCTTTATTAATATCATATTAGTCATCACGATATCAGTACTATGTAGCATAGAGAAACCTCATATCATCAATCTCATATCCAAACGAGCTGGCTCAAACAAGCAACTCACCACTACCAAAATCACTAAAATATATACCAAACTATGATACCGACTCAAAACTCAGTTTTTACTGTGTATTTATATAGGAATCATCGTATATATTGGTCTACGAATACTAGATTTCATAGGGTTCGTCGTGCCTGACAAATGATCTCTAGCGCTCATATCATGAATCACAGAATTCATCCCATATATAGGACCATTATTATGATCAGTCCCAGCGCTACTCGTGATCGGCACAGAGAACGGAATACGATGAGCCGTAGCATCTATGACGATGTTCTTTATCATACAATGGACCGAAAACAACATCCTCATACCATACGTCATGAACAAAGCACTATGAATTAGTCCCCTCTTCATATTCATTAGTATGATTATTGGAGGTACAGTACTGTGATTTATTGGCATCATTCTTGCTATCCCATTAGCAGCAATTATCACCATCCTCATAGACGATTAACAGATTCGATAGACACATTATCTCTAGACGACTATGTCCCCAAACACGTCACAAAAGATACGTCACAAAAGATACATCATACAACACAAGTCACAACATATCCAAAAAACAAAAAATCTGACCTTCATCGAGTATGTATACACTAGTATGCACACGAATATATCGATAATGTCAGATTTTTTTGAGTTTGTATTGAGATGATTTGAGGAGTTATTTATGGATTACCAATGAGGAAAAACACCATAGCTATTCACACAAACAAGAGAAAAACACTGATGTAGATCATGTTTTTAATTCTCTCTGATTTGACGCTAGAACTCAATTCTTTAATCTTATACTCTAGCTTCTCCTTCTCTACCAATGCCTGCTGTTTCTCTTGATTGTAATCTGGTAATGCGATCATATTCTGCAATTTCACCTCCAACTCACTGATCCTTTGTTGCAACATAAAAATCATCCTGTTCTTATCTTCTAACTGCTTCTCTTTCTCATTAAAAATAAGAAAAAATTTCTCAATCTTCTGATCAATATTTTTATCCGAATCCCCCTGCATCATGAGTCATGATGCTCATGAAGAACCCTCATTCCCAGACATACGTTCATTCAGATCATCTCAGACATGAGCATTTCATAGTATTTCTGTATCGACTTCTTGACGGAGCAGAGAGAACTCTTCTTTCAGCTTTGATATTTCATTTTTATTCAACAAAACCTTATTAGCTACTTTTTTATAAGTAAGCTTCCCGCTTTTGATATATCTATCAATAGTCCTGGTAGAAATACCTAGAAAACTAGAGGCTGATTCTCTTGAAATACCGTATGATTTGTTGTCAGTGTTCGCCATGATGAGACAGTTAAGAGAAATAATAAAGCAATGAGATATCCTCAAGAATGTATATAATAAGAACGTTATTAAAGTATTTTCCTAATAACGACATATCATACAGATAAAACGAGAGAAAGCATAATAACTTGTGCTAATGAACCTATCGTAATCATGATACCTCGCTGATTACCATAGATCTGCACAATAGCATAGAATACGTATATCAGTGTAATATGCAGCACAATACTAATCAAAAATGAAAAGATCCCCAAGGTAATAATATTGAATGGCAGCAATAACAATCAAACGACTCTCTTAACCATGACTAAGATGATCCAAAGCAACACTCACAAAACCACAAACGCTAACCATTGGTTATCACCTTGAACGGAGAATCATAACTGAGGAAGAAAATATGAAACCATGAATAGTACTAGACTATAACTCAGCATTCATATAATAAGTCTATATACAACTAAGCTCATGACAAGTATCGCAGAGAACTAAATACTACAAAAGCTGATATAAGAAATCTAAGCGGTGTATTCAAGTGTTTTTTGAAGAATGTCTACTAACTGTCTACTAACTGTCTATCAAAGCATCCAACGTGACGTTTTGTTCGGATCCTATCATGCGATAATAGCCATTATGGATAGCCATCAATGCTAATACACTCGCTCTCACTCTCCTATGAGATACCTCAAATCACTCAGCAACCAAAGTAGACCTAGACCACGTCAATACATCACGGATAGAAACACCCTGTATCAAATCTCAAACAAAACCCGCAGCTGCAGCAGTAGTCATATTATAATTACCATCAAATCAATAGCCTACGATTATATCTCATTCCAATAGCACATATACTGTAATATCATCTCAACACAGAGGATTTCCTTCATGATGACTATAGGAATAGCGATTCAAAGCCTTGTTATGAATAGGATTCGTCATATATTCTTTGACAAGTAGCAATGCTTTTTCATTCATACCAACAATAACATTAAATAAACACAATAGATCCTAAATAAAAAAAAATGTAGTGCAAGATGTTCACACTACATTTTATATATTTTTGAGCGAATCCCATGACATTGATTTCATAACATTGCTTTCATGACATACGATTATCCACAAACTATCCGCCCAAGGCTATTTTTGCACTCACGATCTCAGAGATTTCTTGAGTAATAGCTCATTGACGAGCCTTATTATATTTCAAGGTGAGATCTTTGATGAGGGTCTGAGAGTTATCAGAAGCATTCTTCATAGCAAACATACGCGCTGCAAACTCTCATGCTTTATTTTGCAAAACTGCTCCATACACGATATGCTGTATCATCTGATCAATAATCTCATTCCTGACCTCGTGATGAGAAGGTTCTATGAGCATCTCTTGATGTTCGGAGATAGAAGAATGTTCTAATACATCTACGATACCAATATCTTTGGTAAATTTATCGAAACTATCCTGATCTAATGGATACAGCTTAAATCTCAAAGGGGTCTGCTTTATAATGTTTTTGAAATAATTGAAATATATCTTGATTTTGCTGTAGGTTCATTTGTGAATCGCGTCTCTCAAGAAGATATACAAGTCGTTCAAATCTTCATCCGAAAAATCATCTTTGATATTCAATACTCATACTACATTGAATCAAGATCTTACAAAAAATTCAACCGCTTTCTTTCCTATACAAAAAACATCAATATGATCTTTGCGATGATGTAATTTTTGGTGAAGATGCTTGAAAAGCTTTGCATTCATCGATCCGCATAGACCTTTTTCTGTAGAAGTGACGACAACACACTCACGTTTGATCGGTGTTTTTGCCGCAGGTATATCAAAAATATCCATTTTGGTGCTTACCTGATGCACAATATTCAGAAAATCGTGCATAAAACTTCTATAATCTTCGGTTTTTTTCTTGATTTTTTGTAGCTTCACAGTGGAGACTATCTCGAGAGCCTTTGTCAATTTTTTGATGTTTCAGACAGACTTGATCTTTGATTTAATTTGTTTGGTTCATGACATGGTCTCAGAGATATGTGTGAAAAACTAAAAGTCTGAGTCAGTCATAGAAATCTACTCATTGTTTTCAAGCAAAAAATCCCACATTTTGTGGAACACTTTCTACTATGAATGATATAATCCAAGAACAGATTCTCTATTAAAAGCAGACTCAAAGCCAGAATGATGAGCATCATGCACTATGATATCTTACAACCAGATCACTGCGCATACATACTTTCATACTACACACTCACTATATATGATATATATCATGTTTACATACTCATAAAAAACATATGTCGTACAAGTTTCTTGAGTGTCTTGAGACTACGTTTGGTGATATCCATATATCACTTAGACGCAACTACCTCAAACTCATCGATCCTTGATAATCCATCCTTCATCATGATAAGAAACTTATTGGAGTTGACCTCCAAAACGACCTCATACACATCATCTCACATGTCAGTAAACGCAGCATTGATATGCGAATCTAGCGAAATCACTTTAGTACAAGTAATTTCTTTGAGCTGTATGAGACTAAGTTGCTGCATGAATCCAGTAATGTATGATAATCTATAAAACACAACACGTTTTTTGATAACCATTGGTTTGCTGTGACAGTGTATTACGGATCATCCAACCAATTACAACAGAAAAAACAAACAAAAAAATAGAGAAAAACCGACTTGATTTATTGGGAAGATTCGATTAGATTATTTGTAGGTTTTAGTAATTAACAACTTGTATCATCCATGTCATATATCAAAGAATGCATCAACATCATCAAAAAAATAAATCATAAAATAGTCGATGCATGATTCCTCAAGGAGCTATTGGTCGAGCATGTGTGAAACGATGAAACAAATAAAAAACTCTACAAAGTCACCTACGCACTCAAATCCAAAGGATACCTTATCAATCTCAGAAAAGACCTATATCTGATCAAAAAAGAGTCAGAACAGATCGAAGAATCAGAAATTATCGAACAATATTATCGAAAACTACTCTCGTTGCATTGTCAGCAAAAATGTGGTACCAAACGATATATCGGCTGAATCAAAGCTCTAGAAATCCACAACGGAAACACCGAACCCAACCAATCCATCCATATCTACAACGACGTCAAACATACCCAAGAAATCATCGCGCTCGACTATGTCGCATATTTCAAAGCATATCAGATAAAAAGCGGCTCGTTTTATCAACAGACTCGCCATCATACCCAAGACATCAAACTCGATAACAACAAATGCAAGATCGCATCACTAGAGCTATCAATACTCGAATCGCTCTACAATATCTCATCCGACAAAGTCTGATACGTCCGCGAACTCATTATCAAAACATTCAAAAAACAAAAAAAGCTGATCTCCCTCGAGCAGCTAGAAAAAATCGTGAGATCTCAAAAACACCATACCAGTATCAACAAGCTGCACGACATCACGCGTACTATCGACCCCACTCGAGCCAAAGAGCTTATGACGATTATCAAAAAAGTCAGTTATGTGTTGTAGATAAATTCAGTAATTAATATCATTTGTTAACAATATTTTTTTGAAATAGATTATAGTCAAGGAAACACATTACTGAGGAAAAGATCAATTTGAAAGTATATATCATGAAGCCGAAGAGCTGTGCAAGATTATTGGAAAAAACCAAATCACTCTCAAAACTCGTAATTTTTAATTCGTAATTGCATCAGAATGAACGATAGAATTTCCATCCGCTTTTTTGATGATCGCGAAGTGCGTGCGATCTGGGATGATAGCCAAAGCAAGTGGCAATTTTCTATCGTCGATGTCGTCTCTGCGATCACTCAAAGCCCTCGTCCGAGAAAATATCGAAACGCGGTCAAAACTAAGCTCAAACAAGAACATCCTGAGTTGTCCTCTAAAATGGGACAACTGAAACTTTCTGCATCAGATGGGAAAAAATATGGCACGGACTGTTTTTCGCAGGACGATATCATTGATGTCATCAAAACTATTCCCAGCAAAAAAACGATGGCATTTCTGGATCGATTTACCTACAGTGACAACAGCATCGACGGACAGAGTAAAATCAAAGCATATGCTCTGTTTGAAAGTTCACTGGTAGATCAAATACCAGTAGGCACAATCAAAGGATTGCAACAGATTCATGCAAATCTGTTTGGTGGATTATATGATTTTGCAGTTCAGATAAGACAAAAAAATATTTCCAAAGGAGGTTTTCAATTCGCCAATGTACATTCTTATATTAGAGGAGAAAGATAATAACCCACACCTATTATTAAACGTAAGGACATGATACAAAGCAATACTTCAAACACAAAAAAATAAAATCTGGCGAAAATGGGAGTGTGGAGATACTTTTTAGTTTCATTTGTTATTCATTGTCATGACGCACCACCATTCCAAATACTATGCTCACTTTCTTACTTTACAACATCCAAATCTTGGTGTAGATAGGCTTTCTCATGCAATGTTCAATGCTACGATTGATCTCAATCCTCATCAAGTAGATGCAGCGCTGTTTTTTTTCGACAATCCATTGTCCAATGGGGTAATCTTGGCTGATGAAGTATGACTAGGAAAAACTATCGAGGCAGGTCTTGTTCTCAATCAACTTCGATCTGAAAACAAAAGAAAGATTCTACTCATCGTCCCCGCATCACTAAGAAAACAACGATCTGCTGAACTTATCGATAAGTTTCATATACCAAGTACTATATTGGACAACAAAACATACAAAGAACTCAACAAAAAACAAAAGAATCCTTTTATCCCGACACAAGCATCAGTAGTAATCTGCTCATACGAATTTGTAGCCAAAAGATGAAGCGATATTGTCCAACAAGCACGAGATCTCATCGTTATTGATGAAGCCCATAAGCTCAGAAATGTCTATAAATCAGATAATAAAATAGCTAATGAAATCAAATCTATCACAGCACCATATAAAAAACTCCTTCTGACAGCAACTCCCTTACAAAATTCACTTCTTGAATTGTATGGATTGGTATCTTTTGTGGATGAACAAACATTCGGTGATTTGTCTTCATTCAAACATCAATTTCTCGGAGATCGTGTCAATTTCGATGATCTCAAAGAAAGAATTAGTCCGCTGATTCATAGGACATTGAGAAAACAAGTGCTAGAATATATCTCATATACCAATAGAAGAGCTATTACCCAACAGTTTACTCCATCAGAAAATGAACAAAAACTGTATGAATATGTCAGTGAATTTCTGCAAAGAGAATCTCTCAAATCAGTAAATAATAGTCAAAAAACTCTTATTACCTTGATCT
>JBGTAD010000139.1:0-6329 GCA_041750055.1 Candidatus Absconditabacterales bacterium
ATCTTCGACTTCCTTAGGTCTTTCATCAATAGAAACACGGTTTGGTATCTTTATCTTGTGAGTAATCCCATGCTTGTACTTCTTTCATTTTCTTCTGAGGTATTGTTTCTTTCTTCTGAAAATTTCTGTTTTTTCTGAACCTTCGTAACCCTACGCTTTCTTCAAATTCAATCTTCCCTCTTTATCGATCTCTGCTACGATGACAGGGAGTGGGTCTCCTATCTTGAACATCGTCATGATGTTGGTCGGAGTGAAGGTAGCTCAGAGCGTTTTTGTTTCATGTTGTTATTTTGTTCAAATACGTATCAGTAAGTAAAGAGCTATTACAAAGGAAACGATATTCAATCAATAAAGAATATCTGATCTTACATTATCCCATAATCATATATACACAATCACAGGAAGGAAAAACAAGATAATTAGTCCAACAACAACATATCGAAAAGAATACTCACTTATCTTAGATCAGATCTCTAAAATACTAAGATTTTGCTCTTTTATAGAATCATTGAGTCTGTTTGTAATCAAACAAGATAAAATCCGTATATAAAATATTACTGATCAAACCCATGATATGAACATCATTATTATAAGCCCATACATAGACATAGGTCACCGCGCTCACAATCATCTGAAGAGAAAAAACGGAGAAAAGGCAGAAAGAAAAAGAGCAAATGTATATAAAAAAACATAAACAAAATAATCTATTTTGCCTACATCTCCATATGATGTAAATATTTTGATATATGAGTTAGGAATATATAATTGGACAAATAGTGCCAAAAATAATCGAAAGAATGGAGCAGAAAATAACATAAATGACCTATAATCAAAAAATCATAAGAATCGTAATGTTGAAACTGAAATATCAATTCCAATAAGTTGCAATCGAGGAATTCAAGATAACAATAAAAGAGGCAGTAATATAATAAAAAGAGGTAAGCGATAAGGATACGACATACTTGAATCTATAAAAATATAAAAATCAAAAAATGTGCCAATTAAAGTTCATACCAAATGGGTGATTGGGTATACAAGTGGCTCGTCTTCGACTTGCCCCAAGGGCACGTGTATCCGTTTAGGATGCTTCCTTCGGGCATGCCACATACAATGGGTATATGCCCTGCGACTCAATACATCTTTCGCCCTTTTCACTTCTCTCTTTCTTCTGAAAATTTCTGAATATTCTGAACCTTCGCAATACTGAACCTTCGCAACACTACGCTTTCTTCAAATTCAATCTTCCTTCTTTATCAATCTCTGCGACGACGACGCTGAGCGGATCTCCTATCTTGAACATCGTAATGATATTGATCGGAGTCACGGTAGCTCACAGGTTCTTGATATGACATAGTCCTGATGCGAACTTGCTGATCGTCACGAAGACACCATAGGTCTCGACTCTCGCGATCTTACCTGCGTAGGTCTTGCCGACCTGAGGCCCCATAGCGATTTCCATGATGATCTCTTTGGCTTTGGTGATCATGGCTTGATCTCTGGATGCGATATAACAGGTCCCATCATCTTCGAAGTCGATCTTGACGCCCGTCTGAGCGATGATTTCATCAATAGTTTCTCCGCCTTTTCCGATGACGGTTTTGACTTTTTCTGATGGTACTTTGATGACTTCGATCTTGGGAGCGAATTCGCTGAGTTCCTTGTTTGGTTCGCTAATAGTCTGGAGCATATAGTTCAAGATATCAGATCTCGCGATATTTGCTCTCTTGACGGTCTCCAAGACGATATCCATGGTGATTCCTTTGACTTTGGTATCGAGCTGTATTGCGGTGATCCCTTGGCTGGTACCAGCTACTTTGAAATCCATATCTCCTACAAAATCCTCTGTCCCTGCGATATCGGTCAAGATCTCCTGTGCGAGGAAATTACCAGCATCATCCTGGCGAGATACTAATCCCATCGCGATACCACTTACTGGTCTGATCAATGGTACTCCTGCATCCATGAGTGCGAGTGTCGATCCACATACTGATGCCATAGACGTACTTCCTGAGCTTTCCATACATTCAGACACCAGTCTAATCGTATACGGGAACTGATCTTTGGTCGGTATCATACATTCCAATGCCTTCTCAGCGAGGCGTCCGTGTCAGATTTCTCTTCTATTTGGCCCTCTAGAGCCTTGTGGATCATTGGTAGCAAACGGATGCATATTGTAGTGGTGCATATAGTACTTTTCTAGTTGGTCTTCTTCCATGCTGTCGGTCGTCTCCGCATCGCCTACTGATCCCAATGTCGCTGTCGTGAGGACCTGAGTCTGCCCACGTCGAAACAATCCTGAGCCATGCACACGTGGCAAGACACCTACTTCACAATACAAAGGTCTGACCTGAGTCAACGGACGATCGTCGATTCTGAGTTTGCGGTCCAAGATGAGATCACGGATATAGTGCTTGATGACTTGGAAGACCGCCATCTTGAGCTTGGATACGCTAAATTCTTCTTTGTTCTCGTCTTTGATATGATCTTTGGACGCTTCGATGACTTCTTTCTCGTATTGATAGAACAACGCGTTGAAGTCGACCTTGGTACTACCACACATCGCAGCAAATTTATCCTGAGTGATAAACCCATGGACATAAGCGATCAGACTTTCTGATGGTTTGTTGTACATGATCTCTTTGGGTACAATACTCAAAAGAGAACAAAACTCTGACTGCAATCACGAAATCATATCTAACTGCTGCTGAGCGAGTTCAAACGCCTGTTGCAATATATCATCAGCGACTTCACGAGCATCCAGTTCGATCATATTCAGAGATCCTTTTTTACCAGAGATGATGAGATTGAGTTCGCCGGTTTCGATTTGTTCGATCGTAGGATTGATGATGAGTTGACCATCTTTGCGTCCGATCCTCACAGCAGATACCGGTCCATCGAAGGGGATACCAGCCATCATGACCGCTAGTGACGATCCGATGATACTCAGAGCGCCGAGGTCTTGCTCGTGATCGAGTGCTAGTGGCGTGACTGCGATGACGACATCATTGATCATCCCTTTGGGAAACATCGGTCTGAGCGTACGATCAGTGAGACGTGCGTTGAGGATGGATTGATCAGAAGGACGTCCTTCACGTTTGCGATAGGCACCTCATCCGATCTTACCAGCTGCAGCATAGCTCTCACGGAAGTCGATCATCAGTGGGAGGAAGTCTTTGTCTGGACTAGGATTTTTATTGAGTACAGCAGTGACGAGCAAGATCGTGTCTCCTAGAGAGATCACGATGGATCCGTCGGCTTGTGGTGCGAGTTTACCAGTCGAGAAGCTGAGCTGTTTACCTGCTCGATCATGAGTTTTTTTGATTTCTGTAAATTGTTTGGGAGATATGGACATATGGATAAGGAAGGGGGATAAAAGGTTTATTTGAGGGTGTTTTCTCGCTCTCAACAGATGATGTCTTGGCGGTTGTGGTGTAAAAACGCGTAATATTTGTCATTTATTTGTCTAAATTCCTTTCAACCACTATTGAAATATTTCAAAGGACAATATTCTTCTATCCAGCTTGTATCATTTCACATATCACTCCTTGTATCATCAAGTCTTTGTTGCATATTCTTAGGGAGAGCTAATGTTCTAGACTTTAAGTCTCAGTCTGACGAACAGCTGGGATGTTGGGCTAAAAAGTCTTCTTTTATGGCTTGTTCTAATGATCTTCATGCTAGTGGCAATATGATCATTCATTCTCCAATAATCCAAGGGGATTCATTAAAAAGAAAGGAATCTTCTCCATAAAGAGATATTGAAATCATATTTCATGATGCAATCGTGTTTTTTTTGCAATTTTGAAGTTGTTCGACCTTATCACCTTCTGTTGGTCGCTCTCAGCCTGAGTCTCCATAATGACCTATTGGATCTAACGTAAACATAATATCATATGGATTGACCGTGACATCGACGACAGTGATTCCACTGGCGTTTACTCTTTCTTGTTTGATGAGAGTGATGGGCTGTATTGATTGTTGGATCTGTGTACTAGTATCAGCGCTTCACGTAGACGGAGTGACTACTCAGGTCTGACTATCAGCTCATGATGAGACGATACTAGTCTGAGTCATTCACGAAGATACATCACCACTGATCATCATACCTGTCGTGGGAGACTCAGGAGAGGTATCGTTTGTTATCAGACTACATCACGGCAAGATGAGCAGAAGTGCTGCTAAGAGAGCTATGCGGGGAGAGGACATGGGGATGTAAAAGCAAAAAAAGGGAGGTAAAAGGTGAGTTTATCTAATAGTACTAGCTCGATCTCAGCATGAAGCTGCTTGTCAAAGCACAAAGAATCAATAGTAATCTTTATTAACTTTCTGAAAATTTGATACACCTCAAAGTAATCTATATTGTATTGGACAGTATTGAGCTATTGCATCAGCCAATTTTCACATATCATCGTAGAGATTATAGTCTATAGGAGCATCTAACATGAATGTTCAATTATTATCTTTGATAACACATTTGGGGTGGTCTTTTAGTATGTCTTCTTTAATAGCTGACAATAATGACCTTCACTTTAGAGGAAATATAGTTGCTGTCTGATCTTCTCAAATAGTAAGAACATTACCAATAAGGTTTGATGATTCAATACATGATTTCGTCACTTCTTTTTGTTGATTTGTATCTAATGATTGGTTTTCTAAATTAATTGTTAACCTAAAATCATAAGGTTTCACGTAAATATCAAATCATCCGTTTGTATTAGGAATTTTGATAAGCAAATCAGAATTGTTGTTATTAGCAGAATTTCCTGTACTTACTACTCATGATTCATTGGTGATTGATTCTCCAGTACTGAGAGCATTGTTTCATGATGCCATATCGCTGATATCTCAAGACAGACTGCCTGTGAGCACTGCGTCCCCGGTCATGACAGATCACGATAGTGTATCACCACTGATCATCATACCTGTCGTGGTAGACTGAGGAGAGGTATCGTTTGTTATCAGACTACATCACGGCAGGATGAGTAGAAGCGCTGCCAAGAGAGCGATGCGGGGAGAGGACATGGGGATGTAAAAGCAAAAAGGGGAGGTAAAAGTTATTTACTATAAAAAATCGTATCAATGGTTTTTTGAAATTCTTGTAATGATTGTTGATAATATGGACTATTTTCTGTTCACGAAGCAAGATCAGAAAGTGCTTTATAGTATTCGTTTTCATTTTTGATTTGTACTATTATAGGATATGACCCGTCAGATTTCTGAGTAGTTCATACTAGTCGATTAGTATACTTTTCTTCTCACGGTTCACCATAAGGATAAAATACACTCTTGGAATACATCGTGATATTGTTTTTGGTTAGTTCTACATACGCAAAAGCTGTTGGATAGGACAAGGCTGCTCGCTCAAATATCAGAGGCTTTTGAATAAAAGATATATATCCGTCTCTATACGATTTGATATAAATTGTTTTATCGATCTTTTTATCCATAATAGGCTTTATTACATTTTCATAGACATAAATTTTTTCGGGAGGCATATAGTTTACGAAAGAATAGCCATTAGAATGAGATAGTCTACTTGATAATACACAATTATTGTCATCTAATCCGGTTTGTTTATGACTTAAAGCAATTACATATCACACAAATCACATTTCAGCAGCAAATGTTTGTAATGATTTATTCCAATATCATTCATTTGCTGACATATTGGTTTCTAATTTCAGTTTATAACGATCAGGAATTACCTTATCTTGGATCTCATTAAATTGTTTAAATTTCATAGGAGTATTAGTTGATATATCGTACCAAGCAGGATCATAAACTACTCATACTGCAACCATTTTATCAGTCTCTTGAGATCATGTATAAGGAGTAATAATAAATTTTTTAGATATCATTTCTTGAACAGTATCAGAGTTTTTGCATTGACCCAAAAAAGAAAAATCTTGAGTGGTTTGAACTAGCATAGACTCATTTGAAGTACTTTTTCATGATATATCTCACCCCAACACTTTACTCACTCACGTCTGACTATCAGATCACGATAGTGTTTCACCACTGATCATCATACCTGTCGTGGTAGACTGAGGAGAGGTATCGTTTGTTATCAAACTACATCACGGCAGGATGAGTAGAATCGCTACAAGGACGACAATACGGAGAGAGGACATAAAGAATAGTCATGAGATAAAACATTTCATCTAGAATAATCATACACATTTCTCTCTCAAGTGCAACTTATACCAATACATGAGATCATCAACATTCAACAGACTTCCATGTGCATCTATACAAAAAATCAACATGATCAACTCAATGTGATCAGCAATGGTCCTTTTGGACCACTTGATGGACCCGATGCCCTATAC
>JBGTAD010000140.1:0-13438 GCA_041750055.1 Candidatus Absconditabacterales bacterium
GAAAGAAAACCAGCGCTAGCGCTGGTTTTCTTGGTTTTTGACCTATTTGAGTTGGACAGCAATGTTAGTAAAGTAATTTGTGAACAAATAATTGCTGCTTATAGTATGGCCAAGGGAATGCAATCATATATCCTCAGAATAGGTCCAGTAAGGTAAGCTTGATTGTTTAAACCTTATACTAACGAAATACCCATACATGTTGATATTAGGAATGTAGTTAATGTTATTAATCTTTGCATCAAAACTAAATCTGAACATATATATAACGTATACAATGTAACAGATAAAATTGAGCATGTAGATATTGAGGACACTATAGATCAGCTGAAATATAGACCCATAATGCCAAGAAGAAAATAATATGGATTATAAATCTATAGGTTTGAGAAAGTTCTTATAGCCTTTCTTTCTATGAATAATCTTATTAAACATACTCTTACTCAAAAACATAAAATCCTATATCCTATAGTCTTGTAGTAGAAAAACTGAAATGACAGTTGATTGACTTTTTTGGGGATCGGACTATACTGGGGTCAGATTTAGTTTTTTCTTTTTAGTTTTTCTCATCTGATCATTACTCATGTCTTCTCCTCTCCAGACTACTTCACTCATTCAGCATGATATCTTAGGATTTGATGCGCCTAGATACCAGCAGCTCCAGCAAGACGCTATCCAAGAGAGGATGAGTCGCTTCACTGGACGTCTGTATCTGGAAATTGGTGGTAAATTCATGATTGATCAGCATGCTAGCAGAGTGTTACCAGGATTTGATCCTCAGGTCAAAGCGAAGATTTTCTCTCACTATGCGGATCAGGCAGACATCTTGTTTTGTATCAATTATCCTGACATCACGACCGATCGCCAACTCAGTAGCGAGCCAGTACAGTATCTAGAATACGTAGGTCGTATGCTGGTCGATATCCAGCAGACGATGGGTATCAGACCATGTATAGTCATCAATAGAGTGCCAGCATGATGGGAATTATCTCAACTCGCTGATCTCAAGAACCACATCACTGCAGTCTTGTGAGACTATCAGATCATAGTGAGATATCAGATCGCTGGGTATCCACATGATGTACAAGCTATCGCTAGTGATCAGTGATTCGGAGCAGACGAATGGTATCAAAGTCAGCATTCTCTCGTATTGGTAACCGGAGCAGCGTCCAATAGCGGCAAAATGTCTACCAGTATGGGTCAGATCGATCATGATCGTATCCATGGTATCGAGAGCGGCTACGCCAACTCCGAGACCTTCCCACTCCGAAATATTCCTCTCGATCATCCCGTCAATCTCGCCTACGAAGCAGCGACAATCGATATCGGTGACTACAATTGTATCGATAGCTATCATCAGCAAGCCTACGGGATCAGCTCTGTCAACTACAACAGAGATGTCGATGCGTTCGAGCTGCTGATGAAGATCATCACATCCTGTACCGGACCAGACAATCCTACCAGATCATACCGTTCGCCGACCGATATGGGTATCAACCAGGCAGGCTTCGCGATCACGGATGATGCGGTAGTCAGACAGGCCGCATATGAGGAGATCCTCAGGAGGAAACAGCGATATGCTGACATGGTCGCTAGAGGACAAGGAAAATCTGAATGGATCACCAAATCTGACCAACTGATCCAGCGTTGTGAGAAGAATGTTGAGAGTGAGTAAGAAGTCTCAACATAGGTTTTAATTTAACTTTAGAAATGATAATCATGATAAAAAAAATTTGAGCTGCTATTCTGATTTGCTTCGTAGTAGTATTGTTCTATTGGATAGTATTTGTACCTAAGTTATATTATCTTCCAGATTATTATGATGATATAAATCAATACATGTCTTGATGGACAACTAAAGAAGATCTCTTGATGACTATGTGAACATGAGATTATCAATCAACTCCCCAAGATTATCTATACTCTCATGATTTTTTTACAGTTTATCTGTGATGAGAAATAGTTCCTCATGCTTATCCATCTACATTTATTCCACTCATTTGAAATTTTGGTGTTGATCCAAAACAAAAGATTGTATTTGTTTGAATACAAGCATTTACTTGAATAGATTTCAAATCTTTATCGTTTATTCCAGGGAATTATTTCCATTTTTATGATAAAAATTGTTTGTATTTCGCATGATTTTGAAACGATCCTAACAAGATTCAGCAATTACGTTGTATTCCTTATTCAGGATCTCTATCTTCATTACATCCAGGACATGATATCTATGTCAAAGATGATCAGCATGTATTCTACATGGGAAGCATCCTTTCGTGAGCTTATCCTGATGATGTATTGATTACAGGATGAAAATTTCTCATAAGTTCATGAAAGGTATTTGACCAATGAGTCCTATTGACTGGAGCTAAGGCAACAACATTTGTCGCCACAGGTGTGCGATTACGAATGACAGGAGATGATGGGACTGGGTATTATATCAATAAACAAGCATGATATGACGGAGATCAGTATTATTATTAATTTTTTCATCTCTAACAAAACATATCAATGAAAGGTCTTCTCAAACATACTGTTTTTGTTATCATGTTCTCTATCAGTATTCCAGTACTGTATTATGGAGGTATGATACCCATCATACAGATGATGTTTGGTTCATCACAAATCTCACCATACGTGTATAGAATCTCTTTGATGTCTTATGTTGTGAGTTTGCTCATCGTATGAGTATGATCAGAGTATGTATTGAAGCTAGCAACCTCTCGTAATTGGCGAAAACATATAGTACTATTTGTCTGAACTATGATTTTATGACTTATAGTAGGAACTTTTGTATATCCTGTCTTATCTTATATGGATAATAGTATCCAGGAGTGGTTTGTCTCTCTATGACTAACAGACTTGTTTACGATAATACTGACTAGTCGATTGATCTATGCCTTGCCGTTGGTATTGATCTATACAATACTATTATTACTCTTGAGAAAATATAGTTCTTGGTCTTGTTAAATGCCTTGAATTTTGTTTTAAGAGTTTATACATCTCATGAATACTCCAACCCCTGGCCTCTAACAGCACTATAAAGGATGACTGTACGAACATATAGGAGTCTGATAACATACTGAGACCTGAGAGAAATTAGTCATATATCGTAGTTACAAAAATCCTCTAGATGATCATGCAACAGTACGTTTGCTCTGATGGAAGTGTTAACATCAGGAGATAGAAAAAAACCATCAGTGACGTGGTTTGATGAGAGGGTGCAAAAATTTCGAGAAAAGCTTGACTTTATTTAATTTTTTGATATATACAATATCATAAGAAAAAAAGATGATCTTTTATTTTTTTTATACTATTGGCATGTGACAAAGAAAAGAAACCTTAAAAAGGTATGATGATCTTGGACAAAAAACAGAAAGAGAGCAACTTGTCGAGAAAATGTGACTAGCGCCTTCAATTATTAAAGCTTTATGTGCTAGAGATGATTTTGTTGATAGTACGATAGTAGTTGATTGAGAGATATATTCTTTTGTTCCAGGAGATAATACAAAAGAAGTTGAGCAGCGCGCTGAAAGTCTGAATGATTTGATCGAAAAACTTAATCAATTACCCGAAAATACAAAAGAAAATGACACAGGAACAATCATTAAGCATAAAGAGAATACAATATTGATGATTCGATCTTCAATAAATAATGCACAAAAACATCTTGAGGCACTTGGTGACGAATTTGATGATTTTTATTCTATGGAAAGATCAGATTTTTTAGCTAAGACAACCAATAAAAAGTTATTGCAAGCTCATGTAGAGAGATCAAACGTTGATTTATTAAAAGCTATTGCACAAAAAAGATTAAAAGAAATTGAATCAAAAGAAATTGAATAATGTTTTGCTCTAAATTATTCCCACAATATCCTCTCTCCTCTGTGAGAGGTTTTTTCTTTCTCCAAAAAAAACGACACGCCAAAATCATTGCATCATCAACACCCACCATCACTCTATTCTTGATCCAACACACGCTCTTTGTCGATGATATAGCCGAATCCTTTGATCGTGATGATGAGATGTTTGTCTAGTTTCTTCCTGAGATTGGAGATATACACATCGAGGTTGCCATCATTATCAAACAGTCACTCGTCTCACCACAGATGATCGATCAGCGCTGTCCTCGAGACAGGCATCGCGTAGTGCTGTAGCAGATATTCGATGATATGAAATTCTTTGATACTCAGATTCACGACTGCGTCTGCTTTGATGATCGATCTGGTAGTGAGATTGATCTTGATATCCTGATATACGAACTCCTCGAAGGAGTTTTTTCTTTTCATGATGGCTTTGATACGCATGAGAAGCTCTTCGAGATCATAGGGCTTGGTCAGATAGTCGTCCGCTCCCTTACTAAATCATTCAGATTTATCTTGTATTGTAGATCTTGCTGAGCTGATAATGATGGGGATGTCACGTACTTTCCTGATACTCTCACATACCTCCATACCGTCGATCCCTGGGAGCATGAGATCCAGGATGACCAGATCGTATGTATGATTTCTCAACATGAGCAGTCATTGTTCTCCAGTATGTGCGATATCGACATTGATATGATCGGTCCAAAGATAGGTTTTGATGCTGTGAGCAATAGTTTCATTGTCTTCTATCAATAGGATCGTCATAGGTGATTATGAAAAATGATAGGTAAAAACTGATCCCACTCACGGTTCGCTTTGTACTGTTCGATGATGGCCCTGGAGTGAGGCGAGTTGTTGACATAGAGCTAGTCCTAGTCCATGATGTTCTCAGTTACTGCTTGCTGTATCAGCTCTCCAGAATTTTTGCCAAATGGTAGTAAGCTGATGTGTTGGAATTCCTTGGCCTGTATCTGCTATGCTCAGCGTTGTTTTCGTGAGATTGATCGTGATCGTCCCTCCTGCTGGCGTATAGTGGAACGCATTATCCAGAATGTTCCTCACCATGATAGCAATACTATCTGCATGGACATCGTGTTGTAGGCTTTCTGGTAGCTGTGTGATGATCTTGATGTGTTTGGATCCATAGAGTGTGCTGACATCTTGGATCACTTGGATTATGATGGGTTGTATGTGGATCTTGGTCGTAGGGAGTTGATCGAGTTGATCGTATGATGAGATCATGAGAAGCTGTTGGATGAGTCTATCCTGTCCTTTGATCAGTTGTTTGAGATCATGATAGAGTGTGTCAGATTTTCCTGTTTTCTTGGCTGTATCGATGAGAGCAGACATAGTCATGAGTGGAGTTTTGAGTTCATGAGAAGCATGTGCGATGAAATCTTTGAGTGATTGCGCATCTGCATGAGTCTTGGCAAACAGCTTATTTAATGCACTCACGAGGATGCTCAGTTCATCGTGCTTAGGTCCAGCAATTTGTAAGGGCGTATGATGATGCAAGACATCGATCGTAGCGACATTATTGGCGAGAGATTTCAGAGATCCTAGAGATAGTCTCACGAATCGTCCTGACACGAGATAACTAATAATCGCAAACAATATAATCGTAATAAAACTGACTCTCAATAATAGTAATTGTAAAAACATCTGACGATCAATCACGACGTATCATAAAGTATCCTCTTCGATGAGATACAAAATCCATTCATCATGTAATTGTGTAATGCCAAATCGATTGGGCGCGGCGATAATTGCCTGTGCATCAGCACTATTGAGCGGGATTATCGTTGGCTTGGGGAGTCTCTTAGGTCATCTAGGGCGTAGGACATCGAGGGCTGAATTATTGCGTCAGATGAGTTTCCTAGATCTTTGTTCTCCTGCAAGAGTCAAATTCAACATAGGACGTTCTCGTCATTGACGGAAATCGATGCTGTCTCTTTGATACCAGAGTCCAAAATAGACACTATTGAGAATAATTGAAAAAATAATCAAAATAATAATCACCCAAGCAGTAAACTGGAGACTGATTTTTTGAGAAAGAGTAAGACGAGACAGGAATCTACGAAACATAAGAAAGGTAGAAAGTAGAAAGTAGAAAGTACAAGGTAGTAATGAGTAGGGACGGATTATATCCGTGTGAGACAATATCCATACAGACTGTAGGCACGTCCTCTTGATGATACGTTCTTTTGATGATTCGTTCTTTTGATGCGTCTAGTTGAAGCAACAAGATTTTTTGTTTCATAGTTATTTCGTTTCTAGCGATACTGCTGATATGATGCAATAGTATATGTGATAGTGATTATGTGATTTGTAATTTGTATTTCGTCATCCGCTATTTGCTATCTTCATAAGAAAAAGACCCTAGCTCCCGAAGAAGATAAGGTCTTATCAACTATTTATTTGTTAGTTTCAATGCCTGTCTGAGTATTTCCTAGTTTGCGAGATTGTTTTTTATTCATTCCTTCATTCATTCCATGGCGACCTCCTTTATGTCCTTTTCCCATCATAGGTAGTGTGCCAGACGCTTTGAGTTTTTCAATCGTAGCGGTATCTCCAGCTTTGACTGCTTTGTGAAATTGAGCCAAGGTTGCAAATTGTTCAGCCGTAGTGATCTTATTGATCATGGGAGAGTCTTTTGCAGCTGCTTTGAATGCTTCATAGTCATTTGCTTCGAGTGCAGTGTCGATAGCTTTATGTTGCTGGTAGTGTTTGACCATATCAGCGAATTGTTCTGCTGTAGGGATTGTAGCGTCAGCTTTTTTTGCTTTGAGCGCTGTAGAGAATGCAGTGTAGTCATTAGCTTCGAGAGCTGCTTTGAGTGCAGGATCTTGATTCATGAATCACTTCATTCATAATCCAGCCATTCATTTTGGGCCATGTTTTCATTGTTTCATCATACCGCGTTTCATATGGTTACGATTTCATCCGTCAGTACCCATATATTTGTTCATACTTGTGTTCGTGTCGTCAGTGGAAGTAGCGGTAGTTTGTTGTGCGTAGGATACTCAGACCATCGTAGCGACGACACCGACGATAGCAATACCTAGTCAGAGAGTTTTGAAATTGTTCATTAGTAGATAAGTACAAAGAATAAAATGTATCAGTAAAACGATACGCCCATTGTATACTCTTGTACCTTAAACCAATCTTAAAGAAATAAAAAATCTGAAACAATCGCTTTTATATACTGATCTTCAGCGTTTTTATCTTGTCTACATATCTCAGGACATCCCGCAGTTTGCTGCATGGTGATAATCTTTATCAATAAATTCGCCTTCAGCGGGATCTACTTTTTTTCTGCCAGGCAAAAAAAGTAGACAAAAAACCCCTCGTCGGACAAGAAATTACGTCCTTGCTTATAGTTATTTTTGTTAGTCTCATGCTCAACTCGTCCCCCTTCGGGGACCCACTCGTTCGCCTGAGCAAGGCTTGGATCAAAGTCCTATTGCTTTATCTCATTTTTGTTGTCCGACATTTGTCTATGAAAAGTAGGTAGCCTTTATCTTATTGATTATACCAACACTCTTCCTCTACTCGTTTTCTGAATTTTGCCCAATTTGATGAGGAGTTTTTCGACATCGTCTTCGACAGATTGTTCGTCTATACCCAGTTGCAACGACAGCGTCTTGAGAGAGATGGGTTGGTCTGATTGTTCCAAGAGTTCTAGATACTTGAGATGCAAAGGCGTCAGACCTCCATCATGTACTTGGACTCGTTGTTCAAAGGTCTTTCGTGTCGGCTCATTCAACAACATATCTTCATGTCCATACGCTATCAGAAAATCTCTGATCTTGATACAAAAATTATGAATTTCTCTCGGGATCGATTCTACTTTGCGCTCGATAGCATCAATGATGTCGCTGGTGGTATTGATGTGATATATATTGAGGTATCTTTGGATGATATGATGTTTTTCTCCCGTTGTATAATCACTAAAATGAAACTTATAGACAAATCTGTTCTTGAATGGGTCTGAGAGTGATTCAAGTTTGGTGGTGGCTCCGATGAGAGTAAAGGCATTGACGGGGATTCTCACATTGCCTCCATCAGGCATGACCATATCGAGTGCAAAATCTTCCATTGCGATATACAGCATCTCTTCAATCACGGGCCTGAGTCTGTGGATTTCATCGATGAACAGGATGTCTCACTCTTGGAGGGTATTGAGGATAGAGATCATCTCTGCAGGTTTTGATATTGCATATCCGGTGATGATTTTGATTTGTTTGCCCATCTTGGATGCGATGATCTGAGCCAATGTGGTCTTACCATGACCGCTGGGACCAGACATGAGGATATGTCATAGGGTGTGATGTTTGGTCTGGGAGCTGGTAATGGCAGCACGCAGGATAGTCTTGATCGACTCTTGTCATACAAAATCATCAAAATCTGACGGACGACGAGATGCGGGAGTCTGTTGGTCTCCAGGAGTGAGATCTATTTTTTTCAGTTTCATGAGAGGGTTAAGACGTGTGTAATAAAGTATGATGTCATTGTTCTGCAGCAGATTCTTGTGCTTTTTTCTTGTTGATACCTGTCCCACGACCTAGCTCACGATCTCCCATCATCACGACAGACTCGAACAGTGTCGGATTTCCTTTGGTGTCTTGTTGTAAGACGGTGTCGACATAGTGAGGAGTGATCTTAGTCTGGCTTTGGGCAACTTCTTGTAGGAGCGTTTTATAGCTTTTGTTGCTAAATCATTCTAACTGTGTAATCTCTGGATAGATATATGTGAGGATAAATGCTTGCGCTACATCCTGTCCTTGATCGAGATTGATAAATCCAATGAGTGCTTCTAGCCCATCGGCAAGTATGACGTCTTTGTTTCTTCCTCCCATTTTTTCTTCACCATTTCATAGTAGGATCTGTTGATCTAGTCCTATCTGTTGGGAGATTTTGGCGAGATGTTCTTCGCGTACGAGAGCGATTTTGTAGAGGGTAAGTTGAGATTCAGCACTATTGGGGTAGTCTAGATACAGCTGTTTGGCGACGACACTTCCTAGAATAGCATCACCTAAGAACTCGAGTCTTTCGTTGTGTACGACTTCTTGTTTGAAATCTGCTGCATACGATTTGTGGATAAATGCCATCACGAGCATATTGGTATCGTGAATCGTCGTGATGCCACATCATAGTTGCTGGACGAATTGTATGAGTCTGGGTATATGTACGAGTACTTGAGCGGGAACGATCATAGAAGGTGCAAGGTATGTAGGGACGGATTACATCCGTCTAATAAATATGGGACGTACTCGTGGGAGAGCATTGTCAAGTATGTAGGGACGGATCACATCCGTCCGATAGATGTAGGGAGGTATTCGTGGGGTGATTGCTTACATAAACCCTCCGCCCTATGGGCACCTACCCTCAAGGGGCACCTGGTCCCTTATCAGGGAGGCTGGTGTCGAGATGTTCGGCTCACAGGATAGTCTATGCAGTATTTTGTTATGTTCTAATTTTCAATTCTAATGAGTTTCTATGATCTCTGTATCATCTTCCATCATCAGATAATCGCAGCGGATTCCATTCTCAGGACAGTATCTCATAATCATATCGTGGGTATACGATTTGTCTGGAATATTGCAAGTTCACGATCAGATCGTCATCCTTCTGGTCAGACAAATCCTGCGAGTGTTGTTGATGTTTCTGTATGCAGAATATGTTTGCTATCAGATTGCTCAAAGACGATTGCGTTGTTAGCGTACTTTGTGATCAGCTTATCAAACCTACAGTCATAACGAATCGTTGGAACACTCCATCTATGAGATTGCTCTGCTGCTTCTAGGGCAATGAGTTCCCATCTAGCATGTTTGCTGCTTGAGAGGGAGTGGACTTGCGATCTATCAGCATCAAATCGACAAATCTCATCGATTCAGATTTCTGTTGTTTTTTGGATGATAAGTTCTAACTTCGAGACTTGGTTGGGATAGGCAATACATAGGATCGTGTGAATGAGCTCTTGGTCTGGACGCGATTGTTCCGAGATGATACGTCCACTGATCTGATCCTTGGAGAGCTGTATGAGCTCGACAGTACGCCTGATGCCATCGATAGGATCTTGGATGATACATGATGATCAGGGATGCATCCTGAGCACGCGAGTGGTTTGATGTACGACTCTGGTATCACGTACGGTGAGTTGATCTCAAGAGTATTGTGCTGGACAGATGAAATGATGCATACTACGATATGTATGCTTTTCATCATGCTAAAACAAGTTTTTTTGATGTTTTTGATACAATGATGACCAAAAATTTGACAAATAAAGTTTGTTTGATATACTTTTAGATAAGTTTTGTTTTAATCTTTTCATATCTACCTGATTCATATGAAGTTCTCTTGATTATATCATCGTCATCGCGCACAGCGTCTCTCAGGATTTACGCTGGTAGAGATGTTGATCGTTATTGTAATTATCGGTATCTTGGCGTCAGCTCTGATCCCGAGACTGACCTCCGTCCAGTGAAAAGCGAGAGATACTTCGAGGAAGACTGCTCTTTCTCAGATCGGTGCGGCATTATCGATCTATCAGACCGATTACGGATCATTTCCGTCTACTGGAGGTAATATCATATGATTATATTCATGAGATTTGAGTAATTATATGCAATCAATCCCCAAAGATCCTGGTAATAAGGCATTTTCTGGAGTAGCTACTGCGGCTGTACCAACATCGTGTGTTGTTGGTAACGCATGAGAATATCAGTATGCTCCTTTGAGGAGAGCAGGATCAAATGATCAAGCATTCGCACTCGTAGCAGCTACTGAGGACGGATGATGATCCAATCGATTAGCATCAGTAGGAAGTGGAAACAATGCTAATGGATGTGTAATCTCGAATGGCCCTGATGGAACTGATGCTATGAACGCTTTGCTATGCCAAAATATTACTCCAGGAGCATCTGACTCATTCAATGGGGGAGCAACAGCTTGCAAATTTACCAAAAATGGAGGTAAATTAAGATATATCTATATTCAATAAACATACTATAAAAAAGAAAGAGAAATCTGACTGTCAACACGAAATAGAGTAGACGGTCAGGTTTTTTTTGTTTGTTAGATAAGAGAGTGTATAATAGTAGTAGTAATACTCTTTTACATTTCTCATCTCTCCTGATGCAAACCGTTGCTGATTTCAAACAGCTCCTCAATCAATCTATCGTCAACTCTGATGTTGTGAAGATTTTTGAGTATTTGCTGACGATAGGCGTAGAAGAAGGCGCCTCAGATATTCATATCGAGCCCTTTGAGAATTACTCTAGAATCAGAATCAGAATCGATGGAGAGTTGGTTGAGTTAGTACAGTATCCTAAGAATCTGCATGATTCCATTATCTCTAAATTCAAAATCGAATCCGGTCAGATGAGACCTGACGAAAAAAGACTCCCTCAGGATGCCCGTGTATCTACTATCACCAGGACCAACAAAGAAATCGATCTGCGTGCTAATACACTTCCTACTATTCGATGAGAAAAACTTGTCATGCGTATCGTGGACAAATCCAAAAAAACTCCACCCTTGGATGAATTGGGGATCGAAGGTAGAAATTATGATCTGCTCATGAGGAATCTAGAGTACCCCAATGGTATTATCCTCACCACGTGACCGACGGGTTCTGGAAAGACGAATACGCTGTATGCTTGTCTGGATCGTATCAATACCATCGATGTGAATATCATCACCTACGAAGATCCAGTAGAAAATAAAATGTTCGGACTCAATCAGTCTCAAATGAGAGCAGATATTGGGTTTACCTTCGCGTCAGGACTCAGGTCAGCACTACGTCAAGATCCTGATATTATCATGGTCTGAGAGATCCGTGACAAAGAGACGCTCGAGACAGCAATGGAAGCAGCGATGACCTGACATCTCGTCTTCTCTACCATCCATACCAATTCAGCTGCTGAGACGATCACGAGAGTCTTCAATCTGGGAGCCAAAGCCTTCATGGTAGCAGGTACCTTCAATCTGGTCATGGCGCAGAGACTGAGCCGCAAAGTCTGTACACTGTGTCGTCATCAAGTCAGCGTCAAAGATACCCAACAACGACTCGATGCGAGAGAAGCATTCTCTACTATGGACAAAGACGAACTCAAAAAAGAAATTGTCAAAAGAGGTATCACGCAAGAGCAGCGAACTCAATTCATCAATGAAGGACTAGTCTGGCAGTGAGATGGCAAAGATGCACAGTCTGGATGAGTCTGTCCGATGTGTAATGGATCTGGAGCGAAGTGAAGAATCGGAATCTTCGAGATGATGGACTACAATGAAGACCTCAAACAAATGCTCATCGAAGGTAAAGGAGCTATCGAAGTCGAGCGTCTTGCTCTCCAAAAATGAATGATCAATCTCGAAAGAGATGCTATCTTCAAAGTCATCAAAGGACATATCTCTCTCAAAAGTGTCTACGAACTTGTCAAACACAAAGAACCCAAAATCATCCCCTGAGCATAAGTATTTCTCAAAAAAATAAAAATCTGATCTGCGATATATGTAGCGAGATCAGGTTTTTTTGATGTTTTTTTGAGATATCTTTGAGATACCGATGAGGTCTATTCAAATCAAGAGTCTGAGCTTATTGTGTCATCAACTGCGTGAGATGTCTTACCAGCTGTTCAAAACTTCGTCCGTAAGTTTGCGCTGCCTTGGGGAATAAGGACTGATCAGTAAAACCTGGGATGGTATTGATCTCAAGACAAACGGGTCCACGATCAGTGACGATGATATCGATACGTCCATAGCGCGTACATCAGCATGCTTGATAGGCTTGGAGTCAGATTTGTTGTATCTTGTTGGTGAGTATGTCGTCATAAGGAGCTGGACAGAGTTCTTGTGTTGTGCCGTTGTATTTATTCTCATAATCAAATCCTCATGCTGGAGGTATAATTTGGACAATGGGAAAGATAATAGGCTCTCCTGCATTCAGATCATCCACAATGCTGACGGTACATTCTGATCATTCGAGTAGTTCTTCGATCATGATCGTACCATAGGATTTCATATGTTCTAGTCCTTGTTCGAAGCTGTGCTGATCGCGACAGATGATGACTCCTATACTACTCCCTTTATTGAGAGCTTTGAGAACACAGGGGCAGCTTCGTGTTGGTTTGTCTTGATGTACATTGACGAGACTATCTTGAGCGATGGGTATTCCATGATATCTCCAGAGTTGTTTGGTGAGTCGTTTGTCTATCGTGAGAGCTAGTGTATGGGATGGTGCACACTGATAGGGGATATTCAATACCTCCAAAAAAGAACAAATCTGACCATCTTCTCCTCACTGTCCGTGAATCATCATCCAAGCACCTTGGATGTCGTGACGATCTTTGAGAAATTGATCGCGATCGCTAGGGAAATCATATTGTTTGGTATGATATCATAGATTGATCAGTGCATGAGTCGTTGCGTGCCCAGACCTGAGTGATACTGCTCTTTCTGATCATACTCCTCAGGTGATGACGGCGAGCATAGTTTGTTAGGATTACTATCTAAAAAATCTACACTATCACCCCGCTTCCTAAGACCTCGCCTTGGCTATAGATCACGCAGATCTG
>JBGTAD010000141.1:0-24829 GCA_041750055.1 Candidatus Absconditabacterales bacterium
GTATGGTAAGTGAATATTTAGAACACCATAGATCGTGAGTAGAAAACATAAAAGACAATAATACATTCATACTTGAGGGTGAATAGGTCTTTCAGACCATACCCAAACCTATGGATTTCTAATCCATAGATCCTTTAGTTAGTTATTGATTTTGTATGAACGATTTTGGGATACTAGGTATCAATAGGAGGAATTTGGATTTTATCAAAAAATTTAATCCCAAAAAAGCTATTCGTCTCGCAGACAATAAATATGAAACAAAGGAATTTCTCTCTCAGAGATGAATACCCGTACCCACAACTTACGCGCTGATCAAGTCTATGGATGAGTTGAGAGATTTTGATTTTGGAGATCTGCATCATACAGAATTTGTTATCAAACCTAACAGAGGAAGTAAAGGTAGAGGAATTTTCTTGGTAAAAATGACTACGAATAAACAACAAGAACCATCTACGCATACATCATCGTATCTATCCAAGCGGCTATGACTAGACAAGTATAGACAACCGCAGCAGTATGAATCCTATCGCTATAGTATCAATGGGGTAGTGTATACGGATAGTGAATTCAAACGTCTTATTAGTCAGGTTTTTTATGGATTGTTTTCCCTCAATAGTAGACCAGATCATATCTTGGTAGAGCAGCTCATTTCGCCAGGGGAGTGATTCGAATTATTTTGTGAGTATGGATTGGCTGACATCAGGGTGATTTGTTTCAATCTTGTGCCAGTGATTGCTATGATCAGAGTACCTACTGCTCAGTCTGGAGGCAAAGCAAATCTCGCACAAGGATGAATAGGGCTATGAGTAGACATCATCGAAGGTAAGATCAAAAGCATGATGTACCAGGATACCTTGTACGAATGATGAGCTTTTTTGGATCAGTTTGATTCTTTTGACGCGAAGAGGTTATCTTTTTGGAATGATATTTTGATGTATTCTTCTCAGATACAGTATTTTATCAATATTGGATATCTATGACTGGATCGAGTTATTACAGATACTGGTCCCAAGCTATTAGAAGTCAATGCAAGGTCAGGTATGGAAATCCAAAAAATATCCCAGATACCACTCAAAAAAGTATTGGACAAAATCGATGATTTGTCCGTTCAAACTCCCGAAAAGGGTCTTGAGATAAGTAGAAGTCTTTTTTCTCAAAAAGAATCTTGATTTCATCAAAAAATCATCTATCTGTCTCAGAGATGAAATCTACAATACAAAGAAAATGGATCTAAAAAAACGGTGCCCGTGTCTGTCTATGTATGATTAGATAAAAAAAGGAATTATCTCCATCCTGATTTGTATAAATCTCTGCGTAATACAGAGCTCTCCCTCAATCTATCTGCATCTGATACGAGTCTCAAGCATCTTGTCTTCTATCCATCAAAACGTCTATCACATACTCATGTCGTACTATGAAGGTCTGCTCTTAATAACTGTCTGATCAAGCCAGTACACAAAGCATATGCATCACTCTCATGTCTGAGAGATGGAGTCCTGAAAGATGAGCATTCAGATTTTTTTGTACAGTTGGATTATGAGTTACATGCTATTAGTCAGAGGCTGAATATTTCCAAGTATTTACAGCCGTTGAATTATTTGGATGAGCTAGATGTGTTTATTACTAAGCATTGACAGTATAATCCACAGTTTGTATACAACTTTCCTAAGATAGGAAAAATGCGTGATTATATAGCACAACTCCATCAGATCCAAGAGAATATTATCAATGCAGCTTTTGATAGTCCATTGAGAAAGGTGTTCGAAGAAAAAATCCAAGAAGCATTAGCAAAAGCTCATCTACTCATATCATATGCATCACAATCATATGATGATATATCTGAGTATGGAATGATGCTGTATGGTCCAATGGATGATGAGCTAGTGAGAGAGTCTGAAGATGTCGTGGCTCACAAAAAGCCTATCTCTCGTACTGTATATGGTAGGGTATTGGCTGTGGACGAAGTGAAGAAAAGGATCTGATCCTACTTGCGTAAAGAAGAGCTGTACGGTGTCAAAATAGAGATCAATACTACCAATCTCTCTAGAATATCTATCTCAACAGGCAAAATTGTCAAGATCAAATTGTTGGCAAGAGCGGGTATCAGAGAGTATGAATTAGAGGGGATTATCGCTCATGAAATCGATGGTCATCTACGTAGATATCTGAATGGAGACCAACAGTGACGATATATACTCAAGACGGGGAGTGGATTTTATCTCAGAGATGAGGAATGATTGGCAGTGTATATGCATTCGCGCCGTATGCAGCAGATCATACCAGGATATATCAATAGGGCGATTTATGAAAAATATCATCTCATTAGAATAGCTCAGCAGATGAGTTTCGTGCAGCTATGTGAATATCTCAAGACACGTGGATCAGAAGAATTTACTGGCAAGAAATTTCAACTTAGGACTATTTTCAAGACAGCATTAAAGCTGAAAAAATGAATCAAGAATACCTCTGTCATCCACCATGGTACCGTTTTCCTGAAAGATAAAGTCTATCTAGAATGATATAAAAAAATGAATCAACGAGTCGAATCCTGATGACATATTAGTCAACTGATGGTGGGGAAGATTAAGATTGAAGATTTGGAATATTTTGAGTAGGAGGGGGGATATACTCTAGCAAAAACATGTAGAACAAATGTGTGATACAGGACGACAAGTTTGTTATCATAGTGATGTAATGCTTTTTTATGATATTGCTTGTTATTGTAATGGCAGTAGGAACTGTAAACATATGATTAAATATGGAGTCATCATGAAATGTGGTATGATGAGATTGAATCAAGAACCAAGAGCTTAGCGCAGTACTCACTACAGAAGATAAAACACAAAAAAGTGACATGACACGGTTCTTACAAAACGGTGACTACAAAACAAGAAAAATTGCTGTTCAACTATGTATAGGAAATCCGGAACTCATTGGGGGAGTAGATCGAACAAAAATTGATGGTTATCAAAAATATCTCTTTGCCTGTGATATATATGAGCACGAAGATGCAGGAAAAGTGTTTTCTGAAGCTCTAAAAAAGCGAGAAATCACAACTTTGAATTTATGTAATAGAAAACTCACAGAATTGTCTCCTGCGATATTATTATTTACAAATCTAACAAATTTATATCTCATTGGTAATCAAATAACAACACTTCCAGAAAGCATTTGAGATCTTGTAAATATTCAATTTTTATATCTAGCCAGTAATACATTACAATCTCTTCCTGAAAGCATCTGCAATCTTAAAAAACTCAAACATTTAAATCTAGCAGGAAATGCATTAAAATCTCTTCCTGACGATATTTGAAATCTTAAAAACCTTGTATTCTTATATCTCAATGATAATCAATTAAAAACTCTTCCTAAGAGTTTTTGAGAGCTTGAAAATCTCCATATATTGGGTCTAAAGAATAATCAAATTAATGAGCTTCCTAAGGGTATCAGAGCTTTTATACAAAAAATACCGATACCTAAGATGTAAAATTTTGACAGATTAACTCGAATCAATATGCTATTGATGTGAATATCTCAAGATACAAAGCTGAAAAAATGAATCAAGAATACCTTTGTCATCCATCACTGTACCCTCTTCCTGAAAGATAAAGTCTATCTAGAATGATATAAAAAAATGAATTAACGAGTCGAATCTTGATGACATATTAGTCAACTGATGGTTTGAAAAATTAAGATTGAAGATTTGGAATGTTTTGAGTAGGAACAGTAAATTCAAATAATGTGAATCACATTCGATGAGACTAATAATGTAATAATAATATCCCATCCCGTGGGAAAAGACTACGTCTTGTTTAATTGAAAAATTAGATTGTATATATGCTTTATTTTCTTTGTAATAAAAAGAATGTATCTTGATAATCCATCTTTACAAAGACATAAAGCAGAAGTTACCAAAAAAAAATGGGAAGATCTTGTTTTTGGTGATGAATTATTTGTGTGCAAAAAATGTGAAATAGCGAAGCATCCTACAGAGTTTGTGGTACATCGAATCGACAACTATCGAGTAGGAAAGTATCGTTATTTGCACGAATGTAAGCAATGTAAAAGAAATAGAGTCTATTGAAAAAGATCATCAGATAGAGAAACTATACAATGAGCATTAGGTATTATTATTAAACAACTGGAACAATGAGCAAAAAAAAGAAAAATATCTTTTGATATTACTGTTAGTGATTTATTGGCATTGCGAGAACAACAGGAAGGAAAATGTTATTATACTTGATATGGTATGAAGTATGAATTTATTCATTATAAACAATGAAGAGAATCGGATAAAACAAGATGGCAAATCTCATGTGATAGAATTGACAATGCTCTCTGATATGAAAATAACAATATCGTATTGTGCTGCATTGTAGCAAATAAGATGAAAAGTACTCTTTCTCAAAAAGAGTTTTATCAAATATGCAAAGATATCATATCAAATCATTTGTAGGTATATCTTTTATTAGAAAAAATTGTTGCTCATTTTTTTGTTATTTTTATTGCAACATTATACAAGATATATTGTGGTAGGTAGAAACTACAATATTATGAGAAATTAGATTGTATAGATAGCCACATCTCTATTATTTACACCTTTTGGCGATTCGAACTTGATTTATGTAATCATATGCTTCGTCAATTCTTTTTCAAGTCAAAAATCGAGATTTTTATCTCGATATTGAAAACATAGTTATATACTAGGATCTAAGAATCAAAAATCAGTCTTTGTGTTTCTTGTAATTCTTGGTTGGTAGTATGCAGGTATTTTTGTGTCGTCGTGATGCTCGCATGCCCAAGGAGATCTTGAATTGATCTGAGTTTCGCGCCGCCCCTGAGTAGATGCGTCGCGAACGAATGACGAAAGGTATGCGGTGTCGCTTTCCCGAGATCTTGTATTATTCTATACTTCAAAATAAATTCTGATACGGCGTTCCTGGAGAGTTTTTGACCTCGACTATTATTCGAGTGAGAGACGAATATATACGGACTCACTCACTCCCCTCTCATCTTGAGATACTGATCGATTGATTCTTTGATGGATTCGTTGATGTATACAATCCTCGCTTTTGATCATTTACCGATGATTTGGATGACGTAGTCTTGTTGTATATCCTGTATCTTGATATTGATGACCTCTGACACGCGCATCCCTGCGTAGTATAGCAGCGATATGATACACTGATTACGTAGTGAGGTCAGCTTTTTGCTTTCTTTTTGGGTCGCCAGGAGATATCAATCTATCTGGGGTTTCTCTAAGAAGGTCATTTTTTTGTCTTCTTCTTTGGCAAAGATCAGATTCCTGTAGTCTATCACTGATCTCTCTGAGATAGCACATCGTTTCAAAAAACATCTGATCGATGCTAGATAGTTGTTGTTGGTTTTGTTGGATAGTCATTTGGAATGGAGAAACGAGATAAATTCATTGATTTGATATGTTTTGATGAGTTCGGGTGATTCGATATCGAATCCAAAGGTCGATGATAAATGCTGTGAGAATATGGTGAGCGATCTGTTATATGTATTGATGGTGATGGGGCTGAAGTTTCTGACCCCGATCAATCGTGAGCTGAATTGGTCTAACATAATCGAAAAAACAAAAACTAAAAAACAACTCCCCTGTCGGAGTTTGTCTGTTTTTTCTTCATGGTCATAATTAGTTATATATATAAGTCAACAACATAACTACAACAGTATGTCATATGTCGATATATAATTGTTATCTTGAGTTGTTTTTGGGTGCCAATCAGATAGAGTAAGATGACCATAAAGAGCCAACAGATACCTGTTTATCTGCTTGGATTTTGTTATATATGCCAAAAAAAACTCCCCTCAAAAACAAACTCCTCACAATCTTGCAGAAATTCGCAAGACTGAGAGATACAGACTCTTATGGTCGAGGCAATTGTATCAGCTGCGGGTCCAACATCCACTATACTGAGGGAGAATGATGACACTTCATAGCTAGACAATACAACAATACCGCGTTCGAACTACGAAACATCAATCTACAGTGCGTGCCTTGCAATAGATACCTACGCGGCAACCTAGAGTGATACAGAAAATGACTCATAGAGAAGTACGGTGACGAAATACTCCAAGAAATAGCTCTCAAATCTGACAAAACACCAGTCTTGCTAGACGATGACTGGCTCAAAAGACAAATAATGCATCGATCCAGAGTCGTATGCGACATGGAATCGCAAAGAATTTCGCGCATGTAATAATAGCACGGTCAGATTTTTTTGTTTTTGAAACCTATGACCAATATACCCGAACACCAAAAGACTCTCAAGATGCGCAAAGGCACAACACTATGATACCGTCTTGGTATTACAGAGGATGTTTTGATGATATTCTGGAGAGAGGTCGGCGAACAAAAAAAGCGCCCTGATAGTATGTTTGATACGGTGAGTATGATGGATGTACCAATTCAACAATTCTGGGGGCGACTACAGGACCAAAACAAGAAGCTGGGGAAACCTGGGGTCAGTAACATCCGCAAAGGTATGACCAAGGGGCTGATATTGCAGCAGAATAAATTTTTTTAGGTTCTTTTATGATTGCCATTATGAAACTCAACCGAACAGCAATACAGTCTCAGTTCCTAGGTAGCGAGTTCCAAGAAATCCTCCCTTTTTATAGACGATACGTCTCTCAACGCAAAACAACCAGGACAAAAGGCGGACAATATAAGGACATCCAAAACCTCCCTACTAATCGACGCACTGCTACCAAATGACGGATCCAAGCCAAAAAAACACTCCTGACTGGCATCAAAAAACAACTCGAGATCGAGTCAACAAAGGAGATATCAGACAGTCTCAAGATGGACGTCAAGCAGCTGATCATCAGCAAAAAAGCATTATTCACGATGATCAATAGTAAAATCCAAAGCTTCATCGATGAGGGCTCCAAGGCTAAACCCAAAAGCAAAAAGAAAATCTATCTGGAGGCGAGAGACATCAAGATCTACGTTGACCTGATCAAGACAGAACTCGGCGAACCTACCAATATCACCAAAAACGAAAATAAAAATCAGAACGTCGACGAGGAACTGGGAGAGGAGCAAAAACTTTTAGTACAGCAACTCAAATCGTTGAGAAAATAATGGATGAGAAACTCTTCGAGACTGTCATGTCTTCCAAGCCTATGCGTAAGGAATACCTAGAAGACGATTTCCTCATGCGAGCTCGTCGATATTTTCGTCAGTATTTCAACTTCTCAGATCCACGATTCAATATACAGTACGCCAAGGATCTGCAGGCTGGCAAAAATGTATTTTTTGAATCATTCAGATGATCCGCCAAGACCACTTGGGCTCAGATGTATATCATACGATGTATCAGCTACCGCAAGCGTAGGAATATCATGCGATACTCCTACAACGGATCGGATAGCGAGAAAAATATCTGATATATCACCAATATGCTGATCTGATCATGAGACAAAGACTTCCTCGTCCATGATCGATGACAGCTATACTACGATAATACCCCGACATCCAACAAACAAAAAAGGAGAAAAACAGTCGATAACTTCGTCACTGAGAATGAGGTATATGTCAGAGCGCTGTCATTGGGTATCTCTCCAAGGTGAGATAACTTCACCGCTAGCGATGGCAAGTATCGTCCAGATCTGCTGGTGTTCGATGATGTGGATATCATGAAATCCGTATCATCTACCAAGATCATTGATAAGAACTGGAGATTTCTGGAGGATGAGGTCTTTGGGTGAATCACGTCCAATACTCAGATTATATTCCTGGGTAATACGATCAATCAAGACGGTGTGGTCCCACGTATGCATCGCAAGGTCAAAGACGACCCACGCTGGGCTGTATATAGGATACCTATCTATGACCCCAGTGGGCAGATCCAGCGAGATAGATTTGTCGAGACAGATGCCGAGGCTGATCGCCGTAACGACGGGATCAAAGAATCACATCGCAAGTATATATCACTACAATCCGAACGCGACAGACTCACCGCGAGCTCTTTCAGTCAGAATTATCTGCTGATTCCATATCTGGATGGTGAGAGCATCATCAAGCGTCACATGGTCGACTACAACTACTCACCTGACGGCAAGCATAAGACCATCATGGGAGTCGATCCCGCATTCTCAGAAAAAACCACCTCTGATCCTGTAGGTATTGCCATCACCCATCATACCAAAAAAGACGACGCCACACACTTCCATAATGCTCTGACTCTCTCTCTCAAAGGAACAGAAAAATCTGAAGACAATGTACTCAAGACGATTGAATCACTGTATCATGCTCATGACGTATCGTGTATCATCATAGAATGAAACAACGGATGAGAACTGATCGGTAAGAGGCTCAAGAAGATGTGACTGGCTGTCGTGATCGTGTATAGCAGCAAGGACAAAGTGACCAAGCTGAGAGAGAAGGAGCGGTATTTTGAGAAACATCACGTACACTTCAATGATGCTCCAGGTACTACTAGTACGGTCATAGATCAGATCATCCACTTCCCTACGGTCGATCATGACGACGAGGTGGATGCACTCCTACTATCCATGGACCACAAAGCCGATCTGTCTGAGGTCATCAACTCAGTCCACAAAGCCATCCAAACTCCAATCAAAAACAATTGAAACGATCGACATTCGATGATATCATCATGACAAAGCACTTGATCCAAGTTTTAGCTCCGAATTTCTCGATCTATGACAGAAAATACCGCAAACTCTCAGATATCGCCTACCGCTAAGCCTCTGAGCGACCTCTCATACAAACAAATGATGGAAGCGATCGGAGACGCTGGGACATCGATCTCAAGTGGATATATCGACGAGGAATACAATACGCTATTCAACGGCACGAGAGCATTTGAGACATACGACGAGATGTATCGCTCGGATAGTACGGTATACAAGACCCTCAGCTCTGCGATGCTCCCTATTCAGTCCGCTAGCCGGACCATCACTCCCTACAAGCAACCTGACGGCACTATCACACCCCAAGACCAAGAGGTCGCAGATTTGATCAAAGACATCCTCCTGGATGAGGACGCAATGAATAAGCCACGGGCGGAGTTTTTGGAAGAATGTCTGTACATGTTGCGTGACGGGGTGTCAGTTTTTGAGGTTGTTTTGAAGATCAACAAGGATGGACGTGTCGGTGTCCGTGAGCTCGCGACGCGTCTCGCTAAAACGATCGATAGACGAGAGACCAAAAACGGCCAACCTGGTATCACCCAGACCTTGCCACAGTCCAAACCTTGATCATCTGAGTCATCACCATCTATCCCTGCCAACAAGCTCCTGATCTTCTCATACAAAAGAGAAGGAAACAACTACGCCTGACTCTCAGTACTCAGGCATGTTGCTAAAAACCGAATCGCCAAAAAGAATTTGGAAGATTTCGAGTTGGTGGGTTTCGAGACACAGTTCAGATGAGTCCGCAAGATACGCGTTCCTAGGGATACGAACGAATCAGAGCGCACATTGTTTTTGAACTCTGTCGCATCATTTCGTATGGGCAACGATAACACGATCGTACTGCCTGGTACCAAGGATGAATTTGATTTTGAGTTCGCAACGATGGAACTGCCCCAGGCTGGAGACATCGCCAACGCGATCAAGAGACACGAGGCTAAGATCACGGACGTGATGCTTGGGTTTTTCATGAAACTATGAGAGAGTGAAAAAGGATCGTACGGGCAAGCCAAAAGCGACATGGATTTTTTCATTCTCGGGCTGGAAGTCATAGCCAAGAAAATCTGCAGTACCATCAATAGATTTCTCATCAAGCGTCTGGTCGATCGAAACTACGGATCAGTCAACGGCTATCCGACGCTGACGTTTGGAGAGCTTGGTGATATAGACGTCAATCTACTCACCCAGAGTATCGAGCGTATGACATCTGCAGGACTCCTGACTCCTGATCTGGATACTGAGCAACACGTGAGAGAAATGATGTCTATGCCAGCCAAAAAAGAAGATACTGACACGGATAACGATGAGATTGACACTCCTACCGAGAAAAAAACGCCTGCCCCTGAGGATGGCGCTGATGATCAAGAAGATACCCCACCAGAAATGCCCAAAAAACAATCCGAAAAATCAAAAAAATCAAAACTCCATGAATGTGATGATGGGTGCGGTCACCAATCAGATGAATACTCTGATATCTTCAATCCATCCCTGCTGATATCATGATGACTCCTCACCCCAGCCCTCTCCTTCTGAGAGGGATCTTGATACGCTCGTCCTCTCACCTTCGCAGAGGAGAAGCTCAACATACCCCAGCTGACGTCCAAACTGGACCAGTTCGAGAAGACGCTCCAGACGCAAGTGACGGGAGTGAGTAACACCATCAAGACGATGATGATGTCCAAGATCAAGAAAGCGGTCGAGACCAACAACCTCGCCGCTCTTGCTGATCTATCCGTCCCTACACAAGCCACCAAGGAACTGAGTGACGCCATCCTATCAGTCCGTCGTCTTGCACGAGAGTACGGAAAGGACTCGGTCTCAGCTGAGATCAAACAGCCTGTCATCGGCACCACTGCTGAGCAAAAATCATACCTCAAGCTCGAATCTGAGCAGCTTGCCACTCGTCTGGGGGATAATATCACCAGCGCAGCTCAGTCAGCCGTCAATCAAGAGGTCGCACGCAACGGATGATCTATCTCTACTCTCACCGCATCTGCTGCACTCAAGACCGTGAGTGATAGCATCGAGACTACGATCGTCAAAGGCCTTGGTAGTATCTCGTCTATCAGTGTACCTGGTACGTTCAATACCTGACGTGGAGCGATGTATGAGTCATATACTGACAAGATCTACGCCTATCAGTACTCTGCGATCCTCGATGGACGCACGACAGATAGATGCAAGAGCTTGGATGGTCGTATAGTCTTGCCGTGATCCGTTGAGTACGCCAACTATTCACCACCTCAGCACTACCGCTGTCGTAGTATCCGAGTTGCTATCATGCAAGACGAGACGTTCAAGCCTCAGATCACAGGTATCCCATCCAGTATCCCATCTGTCACCAATATCAACAACGTACAGCCACTACTAGTTCCTCAGGTACTCACGACATCTCCAGCGATGGACCTACTACGCCAGGAGCTAGCAGAGAGGAAGAACAAACTGGCTGAATTAGAGAAATCCGGACAGTATCCGAACAGACAAGAACAACATCGCAAGAGAATAGCAGTGTTGGAGCAAGCGTTGAAATAGAGAAACTAAAAAACAATTGTATTGGTAAACGTGTGTATGTACATTATGGTTGCTCTATCATTTCAAGCTCATTTAACAGCTCGGTTATATCGTATATCCTCACCAATATACGATATCGAAGAATCCCAAAGCCACTAGCGCTGCGGGTTTTTTCTTTTTGCAAAAAACTCAAAAAAACAATTGCAGCGGTCGACATCCGCGTAGTATAGTGCAATATGATCAAACCCAAAACACAGACCAGACAGTTCTATGCTTGTACGTTCTCAGATCCCTCCGCTCTCAAGGCTGGAGATTCTGTCGATATCCAAGTCATCAGGACTGGGAAGCGGAATCATAAGGTATACGGACCATTCGATGTGACTCCCGAGATGCTCGCTGAGATGATAGCCAACTTCGACGCCAACGTCAGGGGGGTAGAGATCGCAGTCGATGAGAATCACGAGGATGATCACAAAGCTATGGGACGATATCGTAGATTGTATTCTCCTACGCCAGACAGCCTGTGGGCAACCATCGAGCTGACACAGCATGGAGCGGACCTGCTATCCAAAGGGATGTACAAGTACTTCTCGGCTGAGATTATCCGAAAGGATGTCGATGAAGAGACAGGCAAAGAGATCAACAACCTCCTCGTCTGAGGATGATTCACCAACCGCCCGTTCGTCAAGAACATGGAGCCACTCCAGGCGAGTGAATGATCGTCAGATTTACCCTCTTTTATATTTTGTGACCAACAACCTACGATGAACAAACTCACAGCACTTCTCTCAGAGTTCAAAGACAAAACAAATCTGACCTTCTCAGAAAAAAGCAAACTACTCATGGCGTTCTCAGAGGCTGTCGCATCAGATGACAAACCTACTGACGAACAAAAGACACAGGTAGAGGCTCACCTCGATACGCCAGAGGAAGCGCAAAAACAAGCTGACGAAGACAAAGAAACAGACAACGGTACTGACACAGCGCAAGCGCAACTCTCTGAGACCAACACCAAATTGGCTGAGACTCAAGCTCAACTTGCTGAAGTACAAAAGCAACTCAAACTATCTGAACTCGAGAAGGAATTCAACGCATCATACGCGTTCTCCGAAGCGAATCAAAAAGGAGTTTTCAAGCAAGCTCAGAAAAATGCATACGTCAATTTCGCTCTGTCTCTCAACGACAGCCAAAAGAAACAATTCTCTGAACTCATCAAAGGTATTGATGTGTCTCTGGGTGGAATGTTCTCTGAAGTAGGACATAGTGAAGGAAACTCTGCATCATTGTCTGAAGATCAGAAATTCGACAAAGCAGTCAAAGCAAAAATGGACAAAGAAAACATCTCATATGCTAAGGCGTCAGATACTATCACATCAGCAGAAATCAACGCTGCATAACCTTCTTTATTTATCTATTCAATCACTCCTATATGGCTAAATCACTCGCAACTCGTGAAGATGGCATCAATGCTGTCTCATTAATCGCTAAGGTAGTAATGCCTTTGCAATATACAGTCGTCAAATTCGATTCTCAAGATACTGTAGATCTCGCTGTAGCGAATACAGACTACGGATTTGGTGTCATCCAAAGAACACAGGAAGTAATAGGAGGAGATATCGCAGTCAAATGCTCTGGATTCTCTCTCATCGCTATCGCCGGAACCGTCACAGCTGGTCAATATCTGACTCCTGCTGCACTCGGTAAGGCTGTCGCTACATCTACTGCAGGACATATCGTCTTTGCTCAGGCTCTCGAAGCTGGTGCAAACGGTGACTATATCCAATGTAAACTCATCACTCCAGTCAAATACAGCTCTATTGCATAGTAGCATCTTTTATTTTTCTTCTTATTATACACACCATGGTAACTATGGATAAAGCATATCAAAAAGAGATACTCACGAACTACGTCCGCGCAGTACTCAACGAAGACAAATCTTTTATCGCGTCTCAAATTGCACCTTTTATGAAGGTGAACAAGGACTCTGGGCAAATGTATGACTACGGTCGTCAGGGTATGAGAATCGTCGAAGCTGGTAGAGCTGTAGGTGGTAGATATCACAAAGTCGACTTCACGGCTCAGCTTGCAGATAAATGGTCTTTGGATGATCATGGGTTATTCGCTTATATCCTCAAAGAAGAGGAAGAAAATGCTGAAACTCCGATCCAAGCAAAACAGGCAAAAGCTAAGCTCCTCATGCAGATCATGATGCTCAACCACGAGTCAGCTGTTGCGTCTCAGATTACTACTTCAACCATCGCTCAGAACATCACGTTGGCTGGTTCGTCCCAATGGAATGACTACACCAACTCTAACCCACTCAAAAACATCGAAGATGGAAAAGAAGCAGCAAGAAAAGCGTCTGGAAAGAAAATGAATAGCATCATGATGTCTCGTCCTGTGTTCGCACAGCTCAAAAGACATCCAGCTATCCTCGCATTATTCAGAAACGTCGCTGTCGTTACTGATGCAATGCTCGAAAGCGAAATCCTCAAAGGGATCTTTGGATTTGAGAATGTAGCTATTGCTGAAGCTCAATACGAAGACAAAAACCTCGAACAATCTCCTACAGAAACAGGAAACTTAGTTGATATCCGAGGTAAGAAAGTATTGATGTATCACTCTATCAGTAACCCTGGTATGTATGACACAACATTCATGCGTACATTCGCTAAGAGAAACGGGTTGTTGGCTGGCGCATTCGCTCCTACACAAGAACAAGGATTGACAGAAAAAATCGTAGGATGAGTCGTCGTCGAAGACAAATACGATCTAGCATTCATCGATAGCAAGTGTGGATACTTGATCGAAAGCGCTGTAGCGTAATCCCCTCACCCTCTCCCATAGGAGAGGGAATCAGTGAGGATTTTATCCCCATTATTGTTTATATCTCATGATACTCAACAAAAACGTACTGTGTAACGGTACTCTCTATATCAAAGGGCAGGAAGTAGATCAAGATGACGATAATATCGATATTCTCGTCAACGAATGACATACTGATGGAGAGATGTCTCCTAAAAAGCCTCTTACTAAAGCAGAACAAAAAGCACTTGCTGCTGAAGAAGAAATCAACGAATAACTCAACAAATCATCTGACACGGATGACGTGTGGCTCATACGCCGACGTGTCCCGTGTCAGATTTTTTTATATCTTCCATAATTGCTGATGTACTCTACCGTCGCCGAGATCCGTGATGAATCATGACTCATGAATAACACCTATATCACAGATCCCAAAATAGAAGTCTACAGAAATAGAGCCTACAGCATCATACAAAGCTCTCTAGCATCTATCTATGATCTGAGTGTGTTGGTATCGGGCAATGCTGAGTTCGCCAACTCCCCTGCTCAGTGAGTCCTCAAAAATGCTGAGATACTCCTGGCTGCATGATACCTGATGATGAAGTGATACGGAACCGACTGACTCGGGAGCCAAGACAGCGAAGCTAGAGACAAGATCAATGAAGCCTACAGTATCCTGAACTCTCTGACGAGCCAAAAGACTCGTCTATTCAGGAATGATCTGCAAGAGTTCGCCAAACAAGGCAATAAGCAGCTAGGCCCTACCGTCTCTACGATATCGACGGCTCCTATTTTTAGCGTCTGATCTCGTGACTAGATGGTGTTTGCGCTGAGATTCGAGCTGATGTGAGGTGACACCCTTATCCGTCAACTTGATATGACTATTGGTCATCTCAAGGATTTTGGCGTACCTCTCAGAGAGAGTATGGAACTGATCAAATCCAAGACAGATGAGAATTTCTGAAAAGAAACATCTGACACAGCATGACGTCGAGTGGGTCTATCGCCGAGCACCAAGGCCGCACGTACTAATCGTCGATGATACTACCGCCAAAACCCTAGCAAGCCTGGAATCCTACGCTGGACCGGCAGGCTCCAGGACTCAGTCAAGATCGCTGTCACCAATACGATGTGATCGATCGAGTATACGACTCCGTACGCCGTGTATCATCAGATGTGAGGAGGGAGCCTGCCACGTAGGAAGTTCTTAGAGCTAGACACCCAGACCAAGTCCGAGATCGCCAGGAAATTCCAGACGTATGTATACAATGCGCTCAACAAAAGATAACAAAAACAATTGCAACGATCGACGCTCACCGGGCATATTGGACGTATGCAAGACATCATCACAGCCTACCAGACTCTATTCAAATCTCTGATCGCCTCAGCGAATCCGACTGATGCTATCAAAAACATCAAGACCGTATACCGATGAGAGCCTGACAAGATACCGCAAGACAGTACTCCCGCGATCACCATCGAAGGGGTACAGACTTCGTATACTCCCAGCGTACAATACGACAGGAGAGATCAGCAGATAAGAATCACAGTCGTGACATCGGTCAAGGATACGTACTGAGCTGATATTGCCGATAGAGTATCATACAAGCACTGACTCGTAGATCTCGTGGAGGGATTATCTCTCACGGATACTGACGTCAGAGCGGATACAGTCGTATGAGTGATCAATCAGCATCCCTGTCTGGATATCGTCAAAGGCCCTAATACTCTCAGAGTAGTCAACGAAGTCGTCAATATCCAAGTCCAATACCAGAACAGAATGACAGACTGATATGTCGCATACGAGGCCGTCATTACATTCACAGCATTGGGTACAGGTAAGCGTTTTAGCACATAATCACATATCTCATGAAATTCATCAATACTACCAACCGCAGAATACCCCTCAACGGTATGAAAGCACGACAGCCCAACGAGATCCGCGACATCACTGAGCAACGGATGGAGATGACGCTGTTTCGCTCTCGTGAGATCATGCTATATGCAGAATACCAAGAGCAAGAAAAACTCCTCACCCCCAACCCCTCTCCTTCTGAGAAGGGAGAAAAAACACACAAAGCCATCAAAACAACATAACCATCATACGTATCAGCTTTTTTATTCTTTTGTACCAATACCACTATGGCAACCGCATGAGCACAGAACTCAAAGTACTGATATATGACTATCGGTGCTCAGACATCTCCTACCATCACCGCACAGACTACCAAGCCTATCGCAAGAGTAGATGGAGACATTATGAAAACCACCGAAATCGTCAAAAACTCTAGTATCCAGAATATCTACAATAACGCGTCTACGATCGTAGAATGAAACACCACGATCGAATGATCGATCAACGAAGAGCTCAGCCCTATCGACAGTGTGCGAGCATTGTACGGAGTCTTGTGATCTATCGTCTCTACAGACGTCAGCTCAGCGCTCGACTCATCAGTACGAAGACACGTACTCACTCATGGACTGTGTCAGTTGCCACCATTTTCTATAGAGTCCAAGCTCTGAGGATGTGGATGAGGTAATAGCGACCCTACAGGTCAGACATTTATGGTATCCAGAGCCTTCGGATGTCACTACGACAAGATGGAGATCTCTATCGAAGAGTGAATACTCAAATCATCATACGATATCAAAGCATACGGAGCGTTTGACGTAGCATTCCTCAGGACCAACGAAAGCGTAGAGCAAGCAAGTGTCGCTGTCACTGGTGCTACACGAGCAACCCAAAAGATCACCTTCACAGTCACTGCGCACGGTAGAGCGATCAATGATATCGTGACGATAGCTGGTGTGACTCCATCTGGATACAATGGCACCTATCGTATCACCGAAGTGGTCAATGCAAACAGCTTCAGAGCAGAGAAAACAACCAACCCTGGTACATATACCTCAGGTGGTACGATGACCAAGCTGAGTATGTTTGGATTCAATGCTGGAGGAGTCAAAGGACTTGTCATCGGAGATGAAGTGAAGCTGTACGAAGAGACTACCCAAACATACGAAGATGTGATCGTGAGATACGTAGATGAAGTCAACGACGTGTTGGCGTTCAATTCTGTGTTATCGACTATATTCACAGTATCCAACAAAACCAAAGTCCTACTCGTCCAAAAGACGATCTCATACGATACTCCTCAGCTCTTTGGGTTCAAAAACGTGAAGATCAGAACAGGTGACACTCTCCTCCTGGCACAAGCTGGAGAGGCGTATGACGCGAACAAAATGACAATCTCTATGGAAAACAATATCGACACCAAGTTTGGTACTGAGTTCAATACGATCAAAGAGACAGGATGAAACTACATGATGGATCTTGGGCTATTATTCAGGACGCTGAGAATACGTGACGACTTCAGACTCAGGAAAGAGCAAGCGATGATCATCGATATCGACAACGGTACGGTCATCTCGGGTACGGATACTAACAACCAAACATACAAAATCAGAATCGAAATACCTCGCTTCGTATATGAGAGCTGGGAGGTTCCTACAGCATCAGAAAGTCTACTCGAAGAAAGTGCAGCGGGTCTGATCTTGCATAGCTTCGATGAGTGATACTCTATCAAAGTGACTGTATGGAACGATAAAGCAGGTACGTATTATACAGCGTAAAAAAAACTTTAAGAATCTATTTGATATAAAAAAAAATCGGTATCATTAAAGATGATCTAAAGAAGGATGACAAAAGCGGGATTTCTCTCTTGCTATTCTCTTCTCCCAGAAGTATGGTAAAAAACAAAATCACAAAAAACCGTCACATCATAGCTCTCCAAAGCTAGTAACGGTTCAAAACTTTTTAGATATTTACTTAATTAGTATAAACAAATGTTATCAGAAATCAAGGAGATCCTGCCGATTTTACTTACTCTTTTATGACCAATGAGTGAAACAAAAATCATAATTGTGTGATCAATTATTGTCACAGTAATACTCATATTGATGCGACGATCGTATGTCGGCAAAAAACAGGACATAGAAAAAGACCAATCAGTTCGTAATGACATGCTTTCTGCTTTCAAAGCTGGACAACAAAACAAATAATTTCTTTATCATTTTTCTTGTTATCAATGCAATACCCATCAGCATCTACAGTCACGATCTCTCTCCCCTCTTGCCCTGATTCTCAGATCACGATGAGGACGTCACTCAAGACAGTCGAACAGCGTGACCTTGTTAAAAAATATAAAGATCTGCAAACAGATCAATCGCAGGCAGTCGACATGGGTATAGACTCGTTGGTTATGTTGATATCGTCTTGGAATTTCACTAACGCTAACAACACCCCAATACCCGTATCCAAAGAATTTATCGAGAATCTCCACTCAGAGGATTTTGCATTTTTGATGAGTCAACTGAATATCGACACAAAAAAAGGATAGAGGGCATGTCGGTCATACGGGATCATTTTGTTCGTAACAAAAAAGAAAATCTGACACAATACGAACTATATCCCGACGCACTCACGATATACAATGATGTGACGCTGTGTGAGACCTTTGGCTGGACTCCACAGGATATCCTAGAGATGCCGTATGAGTACTACCAATCAGCTCTGACTATCATGTCCCTGAGACACCAAAAAGACAAAGAAGACGCCGAAAAAGCGGAAGAAGAGCGCAAGAAAAAAGAAACTTTATCACGTCTCAAAACAAAGCATGGACGCAGCTAGGATAGTCATATCAGCCGTAGATCAGGCGTCCGCGGTGATCAATAATATCAAGCAGAATGTGCAGCAAATGGCTGATAGCTCTAAGAAGGCTATCGGTTCTTTTACTGATAGCATCAATAAAAATAAAGAGTGATTGGAGTCTCTAAGAAACGCTAGCGCTGTAGCTTTCGCCGCTGTAGCTGGGGCAATATGACTAGGAGTCAGGAACTACTCATCATATCAACAATGACTCAAAGATGTGCAAATCGCTACACAGTCCAATACAGACGAAATGAAAAAACACATCAAAATCGTCGAGAGGCTTGCATTACAATACTGAGAGTTACCAACCAGCATCCTGAAAGGATCTGAAGAAATCTGAAAAATGGGATTGACTATAGAACAATTGAACAGCGGAGCATTGGAGCAAGCTCTCTTGTTCCAAAATGCGGTATGATGAGCATTTGAATGAGCTGCGCAGACACTAGGAACCGTGCTAGATCAATACAAAAAAAACGTATCTGAATTACCAGGAATTGTCAATCAAGCAACCTGAGTTATCAATCAAACAAAAATGTCTCTGGAAGATTATAGATGAGCACTTGCACAGTGATGATGAGCCGCCGCAGGAATGGGAGTCGAACTTGAAGAATTCAACAACACACTCGCACTCACAGCATCGTATTTTTCGTCTGGATCAGATGCAGGTACATCATTCAAAACATTTTTGAATACTCTGACCCCAGCAAGCAAACAGGCTGGAGATCTTATGAAGCAGCTAGGTTTGAATTTTTATGATGCACGTGGGCAAATGCTCCCCATGCGCGATATAGCAGAACAGCTACAAACACAACTATGAGGATTGTCTGAGGAGCAAAGAAACTTCGCTCTCAAGACGATATTCGGATCGGATGCAATGAGAACAGCGATCTGATTGATGCAAGCATGATGAGAAGGGTACGAAGATATGGCCAAAAAACTATGAAAAACAAACGCTATTGACCAAGCAAACGACAGAATGAATACTCTCAATGGTTTTATGAAAACGCTATCAGCTGGTTTTGCTATCCTTGGTAATACGATCGGCGAGACATTCGCCCCTGTAGTACAGTCTGCGGTGCAATATCTGATACCGCTGGTGCAATCAATCAATGAATGGATACAGCAAAATCCTATGCTTGCTCAAACGCTAGGAACTATTGCCCTTGCGGTGACAGGACTCATCGCAGTAGCTACGTGATTAGCTTTATTGATACCATCTATTGCTGCTGGCGTTGGGGTATTATCTGCTGCATTTGGGGTGCTCTGGGTGGCAATCACATGACCTATATGAATCGTCATAGCGTCTGTTGCAGCACTATATCTTGCATATACCACTAACTTCCTAGGCATCAAAACGATAGTTGATACAGTGATCAACCGGTTTGTAGCGACGGTCCCTCTGGCGCGACAGACCATTGTCACAGCAGTACAGACTCAACTCATGATATTATCATCCGTATTCACAGCCATCTGGCAAGGCATTCAGATCGTTTTCGAAGCTGTACGAAGTACCATATCTGCTACGTTGACTGCTGTGTTGCAAGTTATTAGTGCTACAGCATTGGCATTTTATCAGCTATTCACATGAGATCGGCAGTGATTCTGGGATACGGTGACAAGCTCTTTCATGATGATCTGGGATAGTATTATCCTATATTTTCAAAATATTTGGCTATTGATACAGGCGTCATGGATGGCATTCGCTGAGTTGTTTCAGATTTGATTTCTTTCTTTTTGGACTGGTATCAAGACATCGTTCACTGCGACACGAGAGGCGATGAAAAAGTCATTTCTCAGCGTGATGGATTTCTTGGCACTGTTTTTCACAGGAGAATGACGTGCAAAGATAGCGACTGGATTCACCGCGATGCTCAGCGACGTAGCTGGTATCACGAAGTGAGTAGTCAACGGGGTGATATCGGGTTTTGAGTGGATGGTCAATGGAGCTATCGCTCTAGTCAACCAGCTGATCGACGCTATCAATCAAGTCAATGTAGCCAGCTGACTCACCTGATCAATTGGGAGACTGTCCAATGTGACGTTTCCAAGATTCGCTCAGTGAGGTCTAGTAGACGCATGAGTCATGAGAGACTACGCCAAACAATTCGCGGGATGAGGTATGGTGACAGGCCCATCGGGTATCGATAGAGTACCAGCTATGCTGACGGCATGAGAGCTGGTCTTGAATCGTTCACAACAACAAAACCTAGCATGACAGCTAGGCTCTGGGGGTGGTCAGACCGTATATATCACATTTCAACCGCAGATCTACGGATCCAAAGATGGATTAGCGGAAGAGTTGATGGATAGCTTTATGAGACAATTCAAACAGCATACGACGTTTGAGAGTTTTTAGTCTTGGATCGGATTGTCGATATCTAGTCTTTTGGTCAGCGTAATAATATACAATCATACAAGGTTTTTGATAGATCTTGTTTTTTGTTTGAGGTATAATCTATGCAAGACTTTGACTACTACCATATGCTGTTGTTTGGTTTTGGATGCATTGGTTGATACGTATGTATCTACGAGTCTATCGATTTTTTGTTGGAGGGTTTGTCATGATATTGATCAGGTAGAGGTAGCACCTGTGTAGACTCATCAGGTCTGGGAAGATCATGTCGTGCTGGTATTAGCCGCCGGGGTCGGAGTAGCTACCGGAGCAACATACGGGGTATAATATATGGTAGGGGTTGAGTTCGTAGAACTGTCTTTGCATAGAGCTTCGCATGGGATCCCATCACCATCTCTGTCCAGGTTGGTATATCATTGTCTCAGATACTCATACGCCTTCTCGCATGATGAGAGTGCGCTACAAGTCATAGCAAGGGATTGAGATCAAATCAGAGAAAAAACAGCTGTCATCATGATAGCGACAAAATATTTCATAGGAGTGTATAGGTAGGATATAAAAACTATGCAAGATGATTCATGATGTCTTTTTTGAGGGATTTCACGTTCTGAATGCTAGAGTATACGAGAGGTTTGTTGTGTCAAACGTATATCTTGATATTACCAAACGACGATCACATCTGTGTAGTTGCTTCGACGTTATTGATTTTGGTATATGGGATTTCGTGATTAGATTCTACCATCCATCCGCTCTTGATACTGAGAGATTTTTCTCCAGCCGTGATCTTAGTCTTGAGTAGCCCTGGAATATACAAAAGAACAGCAAATCCAATCAAAATGGGAGTCAGCGCTAATCATATAAGGGTCATAAACACAATATACGATACGTGGTATGTATAGGGTTTGATTTGAGACATGAGGACTTTTTTTGATATAATAAAAAATGTCTACCCTCACTGGTAGACGAAGTCATCGCCTATACAAATCCAGCCACGGTGAGAGCAGTATAGATATTCGTCACCCGATCGCAAGCCAAAAACAATTGCAGCGACGCACTTCGCGTAGTAGTATCGAGGACAACGTATCTTCTCACCTCTCCGCCATGCTCCTGATTCGCTGTCAAGATATCGACATCACCCAATACTACGTATCCAATACGCTCTCCAAGACCGAACAACTCAATAATAGAGCCAACACCGCCAAGATGCGTATCATCGACTATCGTATCCAAGAGAATCAGCGCGTAGATATCCGAGAATATGTGGAGCTTGTACAACCAACCGCATCGACTGATACCGTCCTGTACGTCGATCAGCTCTATACTGAGTCCAACAAATTCTTGCCTGGCATGGAGATCAGACTCGGCGACGGCATCGGCACGGACGTGTACGCGAGCATCGCCTCGCTGGACACGGTTACTAATACGATCGTGTTGACTGGTCAGATTTGATTTATCTTGCCTACGTATACCAAGATCCTCATCCGTCGACGAGGAGGTATCGTCGTGAATGTCTCAGAGGACCAGTATGGCAAGTGTCTCGGATACGACTACCAAGTATCATTGAGCGACTACAAAAAGCTCTTGGACCGTACCAACGTCCAAGACACCTTCCTGTCTATGTATAGTAGAGAGTTGTTTGGGCGTGTATTATATTTCTTTTGTCCGAGGGATAGTGAATTGACATTGGATGATTTCCAAACTAGTCGAACAGCGGGATGACTATGACTTGCTACGATCGATGAGAATATCGATCGTATCCAAGGCACGAATAGTCAAAAAACTGGTACGTCTGGAGCTGGCATCTCTACCTGGACTACGACAATCTCAGCAAGAGACGTCACATGATATTCTCATCTACGTCGATGGCACAAAATAGTCCAAGGGCAAGGAATAAATCTGACTGCCATGAAAGTACGCGTGTGATCAGACTCTAGCAATTACTACGAGCGATCGATCCCGAGAATAGGGCTGGCATACGAGGATTGTCGAAACTATGAATCAGTGCAACGAGACAAGGGATATACGATAGTCGGTACTCCTAATCTCACATCAGTCACTCGGCTGCAGATCGAAGTGACGACAGGCGCTGCAATACCTGCTTGATCGATACTCTTTGATATCATGTCGGTGAGTACGGGATGATTTACCTGCATAGGCACCGTCAGAGGAGGGAGGAAGTTCGAGGATGTCCGCATCCAACACCGCAAGCCCAGCGAGGTGATCGAAGATCTGTGTAAAATCCAAGGAGAGTTCTGGCACGTGGATTACGAAAAAGACCTGATCTATTATACCAAGAACGGCTACGAATCAGCTCCATTCTCACTCACGCCGACATCTCCCAACTATGGATCGCTAGGTGTGGAGATAGATACCTCAGACCTCAAAAATCGTCAAACGGTGATCGGAGGAGAAGCAGCAGAGCAGGTCTTGTACACTCAAGACGAGATCTCTGATGGAGAGGAGGAATCATATAGACTCGACTACAAGGCGAAAACTCTGGAGATCTTCGTGAGTACTGACGGTGGTACGAGTTTCGTCCCCAAGACGGTAGGACTGGAGAACTTAGCGGACCCAAGCTCAGTCGATTTCTTGCATAACTTCCAAGAAAAAATCGTGAAGCTAGGCTCTCATCCGAAGCTGAACTCTGGAGATATCCTGCGTAGGCAATACTTTCCGTTCAAGCCTGTATCCTACCGTTTTGCTGATACGACATCGGTCAATGCGATGAAGTTGGTGACTGGAGGCGACGGAGTTTATGACGGTGCGCTCATAATAGACAGGACGATCGAGACTCAGCAGCAAGCATTCCTCAGAGCGAGAGCAGAAGTTGATCTCTACAAAAATCCACAGATCACCTGTGATTTCGTGACCAACTACGACAATCTCAAGACTGGGCAACTCCTCACAATTGTAGACCCAAACAGAAAATTGAATGATCAATTTTTGATACAGAAAATCGATAGCAAAGAGAAAGCGGACTGATATCGAGAGCACAAGGTCACGGCGACTTCGAGTCTGTACGGTATTATTGAGTTTTTCCAACTCCTCCTCAAGAAATCCGCGAGGCTCTATCTGAATCAAGAGGCGATCATCTATATCGTGACCAATGTGGATGAAGTGATCAGGCGACAAGATCAAGTCATACTCACTCCACTCTCGAATGTATTCCGCGCTGGAGATAGATTCAAAAAGGTCCGGGATTTCGTGTATGAAAAAGGAACCAGATCGAGTAACGGCGCCATCCTCCCTCGTGGTAATCTGCGAGATATTGCGTTGACAGGAGGAGCATCGGGTATCGTAGACTTCTGGACTAGCACACGACACAACAACGGCACATCACTACGTCTGAGATGTACCAACACTGCTGCATCCAGAGTCGTCACCGCCTCTCATCGTATCCGCTTCCCGATGATACCAGGCATGGCGTACACAATGCAGGCTTGGATCAGCACCTCGCTACTGATATCGCTGTCAGGAGGTAGTAGTATCCAGCTCATCCTCGACGAGTACGACGCGCAGACAGGATGATCACTCGTGACATCACAGGTGATCAATGCTGATTTAATCGCCAAAGATTTTCATCAAAAACAATTGCAGCGGTCGACGTCGCCCACTACTCTCTGGGGTAACATCAGAGTAGTGATGAACCAGTGTACCGGATCAGTAGAGTTCGCTGATATCGTCGTGAGTGTGGACCTACCTGATAGCGTCTCCAACCCTGGAATCGCAGACTTTAGTGAGGCAAGTTAGATTTTATTTTTTTG
>JBGTAD010000142.1:0-3602 GCA_041750055.1 Candidatus Absconditabacterales bacterium
CGTATGTGATCCTATCCTATAGCCCTCTATCATTCTTCGTCGATTAATCATAAATGTCTCTTATATACTTCTTCACCTCTATAGCAACTAAAGTCTCCTGAATGAAATTCAGGGGTTTTAACCTTTTGTTAGTATAATAAACTAAGTTATGTGAGTTGCTTTGAATAGAAAAGATATACGGAATTTGATGTTCTAGTGCGTTATAGGTTTCTCGATCCATCAGAAGTTTTTGTATTGTTTCTCGATCTGGTTTTGGAGTCATATATTCTTGAGAATTTTTCATTTTCATGTTATTTCTCTTATAAAAAATAAAGAAACTCTTTTCGTTCCATAGAAACGGGATGTATTTTTTCATTGTAAGCACTATTCGTTCATACACACAGTAGTCAAGTATGTATAGTCTCAAATGTTTCACTATTTACGATACACTTTGTCGTTACATACTACCCCTGCTTTTTTACGCTTCTTAGTACATCACTGAGTCCACTTTGGAAGAGTCCTGCCAGTTGCTCTTGGGTGAGTTGTCAGGATTTGAGGAGAGAAGCAATCTTGGAAGTATCTGGAGATGATGCTTGATCAGCCAGTCAGATTTCTTGTAATTTTTGAGCTAATTCTTGTTTGTTGAGGATTTTGTTCGAGACTTGGGTCCCGTAGGAGAGCGCGTATTCTTCACCAAAAAGCTGTTTGACTCATGTGCGTTGGGCATAGCTGATGAGATACGGTTTGATCGATTTCATAGCATTATCGGCTTGAGATTTGGATTTGCTCGCAGTGACATATTCATCGATGAGTCCTTTGATCGTCTTGTTGCTGAGTGCTGGCACGGACTCATCTTGCATCTGGAGGTGTTTCCGTAGAGGGCAGATGCTACGATAGTCACAATAGCTACAGTATGGGTTTTTGGTCGGTTTGAATACATCAGGGATTCCCATGTTTTGCTCAAAACGCTGATGCTCGATCTGTGAGATGATATCGCGATATTTGGTCAGGACCGCGTCAATGGACTCGGGAGTGATGTCTCGCTGGAGGGTCTTATCAAAATGGAGATAATGCAGCGTTCATATCGTCTTGGAGGCATAGTGACCGTATTGTTCTCTCACGATCGCTGCATACAAGGTCAGCTGCTCGATATGATGAGTATCGTCGCTAGGAGGGAGGTGTTTGTTCGTCTTGTAGTCATGAATCATGAGGATATCTCTAGCTAGATCCACTCTATCGATGATTCCTCTAAATTTGACACCTGGCTTGATTTCCAAAATCTGTTGCTTTTCGACTGATAGGATTTTTCATTGATCGAAGGGAGCAAACGTCTGATAATACTGTCTGATATAGTGATGACCTCTACGGATGTAGTCTTCGATTTGGTTGTCGCCTTTGATGATGATGGGGTTAGTTTCGCTCTGCTGGATACGCTGATCTCGCAAAGATTGATAATGATGTGTGGTAGCTTCGGATGTTGGGGTATGGAGGTTGTTGATGTGTTTGTACAGTCGCTCTAGCGTCTCATGGACTAGACTACCCAGTACCAGATCTGCAGTCTCTTCTCTGGCTACTAGTTTGATCTTGTCGATATACTGATATTGATATTTGAGTTGGCAGGTCTGATACACACCTATCTGAGAAAACGAATATGCCATGGACTGAATATCATACAGTAAATCATTATGGTATCTACTACATACAAGATGCCTGATAAATGCAAGATGATCATTAAAAAATAGTTGAAATCTGACCGATAACATAGTATGATTCACACTAGATTTTATTTGGTATATTGTTGTATAGATATGTCCACATCACTCGATACTATTGTCTCACGAGCCAAGCGCAAAGGATTTGTCTATCCTAATTCAGATATTTATGGATGATTAGCTAATGCTCGAGACTATGGTCCGTATGGGTCATTACTCAAAAAAAATATTGTCGATCTCTGGACCAAATATTTCATCCAAGAGAGATCTGATGTCGTGTACATGGATACGACGATCCTCGCTCATCCTACGACGCGAGTAGCAAGTGGTCATGTAGGTAATTTTAGCGATGCGCTGATTGATGATAAAAACACCGGTCAGAGGTTTCGTGCTGACAAGATCATCGAAGCTTACTTCGAACAAGTGAGACAAGAGGATGAATCTGATGCTGCATTAGCTATGCGTCTTGATCTTCCCAATCTCTCTCCAGAAGCACGAGGGAATGAGGGAATGAGAGACTTCATCATCAAACATATCCCCAACAATCCAGACAAAAAGAAAAAAGCTGACTGGACGGATGTAAGACAGTTTAATCTGATGTTGAGTACTCATCTGGGTCCAGTAGCAGACGATTCGTCCAAGGTCTATATGAGACCCGAGACGTGTCAGAGTTTGTTTACTAATTTCAGAACAGTATGCGATAGTACCAGGATGAGAGTTCCATTTGGACTTGCTCAGATTGGAAAGGCGTTTCGTAATGAGATCACTCCAGGTCAGTTCTTGTACCGTACGCGTGAATTTGAGCAGATGGAGATAGAGTTTTTCGTTCCTGCCAATGCAGATGAAGCTGCGAAACGATTTGAGGATTGGAAGCAGGTGAGTATGGCATACCGAACAAATGTCCTCCATATCAACCCAGAACATCTGAGATTGAAAGATCACGATAAGCTCGCACACTATGCAGCAGCAGCGACGGATGTTGAGTATCAATTCCCACGATGATTTGGAGAAATTCAAGGTATCCATAATAGAACTGATTTTGATCTTAAACAACATCAAGAACATAGCAAACAATCTATGCAGTATATTGATCCTAAGACAGGAGAGAGGTATGTTCCTTGGTGTGTAGAAGCGTCATTTGGATTGGGAAGAACAGCTATGGTGACGATGTTAGAATTTTATGATGAGGAAGAAGTCAAAGAAGGGGATACTCGTGTGGTGGTCAGATTTCCTTTTGACCTTGCTCCTGTCAAATATGCTATCTTTCCGCTCGTAGATAAAGATGAAGCGATGGTAAGTAAAGCAGAGGAATTGTTTCATAGACTCAGAAAACAGTATTACTGTGAATATGATGGTGGGGGCAATATCGGTAAACGTTATCGTCGTCAGGATGAGATTGGTACGCCGTACTGTGTGACGATCGATCATCAGACTCTCGAGGACGGGACCGTGACGGTGAGAGATAGAGATACGATGCAGCAGGTGAGGGTGCAGATGGATGAAGTAGGGCAGCAGAAATAAGAAAAGAAAAGAAGATGTGAGGTCTGAAGAAAAAATTAATAATATTTATCTCACAATATATTATCCATCATGGCTGTAGAACTTGTCCCAAGCGAACAAGAAAAATTTGATTCGCTCATCCGCACTCTTGAACAATTTAAGATTCAGTTGGACTGAATAGATTATACTCATAGTCAAGAAACATATATGAAGGTAGTCAAAGAACTCTCTGATTATATTTGTTGAATCAAAGATCAGGAATTGTGTGAAATCGTGAGACATAGTAAATATTATCAGAAATTTCCATTGCTGTCCAACTCGCTAACTAAACAGTCCGCCGACAGGCGGACCGTTTTGTGAAAAACAAAGTGATTTTTTTGATCTACATAGTACATATAACTCAGTAATTAC
>JBGTAD010000143.1:0-7460 GCA_041750055.1 Candidatus Absconditabacterales bacterium
GTAGACATCTTTTTGTTGATAGGGTAAATATGGTAATTGACCTATATCAATTCAGCTGTCCAATTAAAGAGCAGTTGAAAGAAAACCAGCGCTAGCGCTGGTTTTCTTGGTTTTTGACCTATTTGAGTTGGACAGCAATGTTATTATTTTCAGTCATCCTATTTAGTTATATTCTTGATTCTATTTCTTGATTCTATTTCTTATATTTCGATAATTTCTATTTTGCTTGCTGCTTTTTTCTTTTTGACACGTTCGCTGATGAGTAGTCATGCTGGACCTAGTATGAATAGAAGAACTCACAGGATCTTCGTCAGATCTGCAAAATATACGTAGTTAGCTGGATCATCTTGCAATACATAATGTCACACGGCAATCAGCGCAAAGCCTATGACAAATAACGTCCTCTTCAACCAAGGCAACGAGATTGGATAAAATCCGTATACGATTGTCACATAGCTAATCAGTGCAATAATTAACACGTACACTAGCATATTGTTTGCGAGGTATGGTGCTTGGACAATAGGAAGTCACTGAGACATCAAACTCACGGTATAGATCAGGAACAGCGCTCCGACAAATACAACACTCAATCTCATGATATAATCTTTGACCATAGTAATAACGTACGTGTAGAAGATAAAAAACATAACAATCTATATATATTTTGCTAAGAAAGCAGAAACAAAAACAGGAACATGAATAATCTATTGAGATCTGGTGCGATGGGATTTCGTGCGATGATATACCATCCAACCTATCCATACTAACACACATCACACGATAATACCTAGGACTATGTACTCGTATTGCTTGATCAATCAGCTCACGAGATTTCGCTGTGATCCCAATGCATATCCAGCACCTGCTAGTATAGCACTCCAGACAATAGATCATGAAATAGATAACAACGAAAAGAATGCGAAATTCATCCTCACGCTACCAGCGGGAAATGATACAAAGGTCCTCACCAGTGGAATACAGCGCCCAAAAAACACAAACGCGTATCCATATTTTTGAAACCAATCAAAACTTGCATCCACATCCTGCGGCTTGATCCATAGATATTTGCCATATTTGGTAATAAATTGGTTGATCTTGCGACGATGTCATCGATATCCGATGAAATAAAATGGCAACGTACCCAGATAGCTCGCCACTCATCCTACCAAGATAACCATCCAGAGATTGAGTTTGCCTTCGAAGGCAAGAAATCAACCCAACGGCACGATCGCTTCACTCGGAATCGGAGCAAAAAAACTCTCTAAAAACATCGCTAATGCAATACCAGGATATCCAATCGTTTGGATCAAATTAAGTAACCATTGCACAATATAGTCCATTAATATCACAAATATTATATAAAACAACGATACTATCTCATATAAATCTGACCATAGACAAAGCTACTATCCACTTCAAGTACTAATCTTATTTGGACTAAGATTATTACACCCACATCATAAAACTACCCTTGAAATAGTTGATTACTTACATACTGTTTTGTCAGATTTTTTATTTATTTATAGGCACATCTATCATGAAAAAATCGTTTCATTCATTACGAACATTGTACGCTAGTCGTTCCGAATTTATCAAACAGTCGGAATCCATGACCTTTGGACGTGCTTTTTATAGATTTTGGATGATCTCTCTGATCGCACTGACTATCCGATGAATAGTAGCTGTGATTGGATTTGTGATCGTCTCTGCTAATGTATCCAAAGAACAAACAATCTCTGTATCTCAACGTGTCATGACCAATGTTGCATTAGCACTACCAGCTGACTACGTCTTACAGTACGAAGAAACCAAAGGGTTTTCATCCAATCAGTCAGGACCTGTTCATCTCACGTATAGTCAGATCTTTTCTGGAATCATACAAAACGATGCGATCGAAATAGATGATGAAGATATGGAATTTTCAAAATATCCATACATGATCACCATAGATACAAATCCTGACGTATCCATTACCGATCTAGCGAAAGACGCCTTGATCTCTATCACAGCTACGCAATGAGCTGTCAATCAAAACAGAAGAGGAGAAACTAGAGTGTTTGATATTGTCGGCTCTAGTGATACATCACTGATGGAAACAAATGATCAAGCAACATGATTAATCATTACTCCTGCAAAAATCTCTCAAGAACGATCTCCAGCAGCCTGATCATTTATCAATCAGTATCGATCTACCTTCCGATCTCGAGTCTACTTCGTGGCGATCATTGGATGAATTGTTGGTATATTGATCTGAAGCTTAGCGATTGCATTATTTGCTAGTGTATTGATGTTCTTGTATGCATTGATCATCTACTTCATCGGTATGATGTCTCGTCAAAATCGATCATATAGTACTTCATACGGTATGATCAGCATTGCATATTTTGTACCTTTTGTATTGTTTTGGGTCATAGGAGTCCAGGGACTGATGGCACTGGTCATAGCACTCGTTGTACGAGCTACCGTCATGTTTGCCAAGCAGTATCATAAAAAGACTGAGTCTTTGTAAAGCGTGCTACTATCATATATTATCATACCATAGCAGACATAACAATGTGTCAGATTTACTTTTTTTGTATACTACTCCTATGCCTCACTCTACAGTATTATCACTGATATCTAGTGTCATCATCGCTGCAAGCATTATCTTCGTAGCTCGACAACTTCCCTACACTCAGATCACGATCAAAGATTCTTCTCCAGTACAATCATTGGGATGAGTAGCAACCAATACTATCAATGTCGATGGAGATGGTAAAGTCATGGCTCAGCCAGATATGGTCATCCTGATGGTAGCAATCTCTGAAGTCGCCAAGACGACAGCTGAAGCCCAAAAATCCACCAACCTCAAAATTGATCAGCTCAAGACTATTCTCAAACAAGGATGAGTAGCAGACAAAGATGTTCAATCATCTAATATCTCGCTGTATCCAGAATATGACTATAATGGAACGAGATCTATCTTGTCTGGCTATAGATCCAATCACACCCTCACCATCACGATCAAAAACTCTGATCCATCAGGAGCCGTCGTGTCCAAACTCATCGATCAGATCGTCGTCATCCCATCAGTCCAACTCCAAAACATCTCCTATGATATCGAAGATAAGAGTGTCTTGTTAGGACAAGCTCGTGAACTAGCATTTCAAAAAGCACAGCAAAAAGCTGAACAGCTTGCGAAGTTGGGTGGACTCACTCTCGACAAACCCCTAGCTATCAACGAAAGCATCGCCCAGTCCATTGCTCCCTATCCGATGAATCGTAATGTCATGGCTATGGATATACAGTGACAAGCAGAACAGGCTCCTAGCGTCTGAGTCGCTCCTGGACAACTCGAAGTCTCTCTCCAACTCAATATCGTACGAGGGGTAAAATAAGAAAAAAGTTATAAGTTAGCAGTTATAAGCACTTCATCTAAAAAACACTCAAGGCTGATATGAATATCGCTACGAGTGTTTTTTGTTATGCGACAATCTCTATGCTATAATAGGCAAATTAAAAGTAACAGTAATTCATTGTCCGTTTTCGTTAGGACGGATACTACAACTTCCCTGTAGTTTTTCTAGTAATTGATATAAATAAGCCAAACCAAGTCATGAGGTTGTTTTGATTCACTTAATTCATGAAAATTGTCGCTCAACTCAACGAGCACCAATCATATCTAGTGTTTTTATATCTAGTTCTTTTTCTTGAATATTGTCTTTATGTCATCATTTTTTTTGTTGTTTTCTTTTTATATCCATAGTTGTTTTGAGACGTTTTCCATGATATGTATCAATCAAATAATTAGAATGTATTCAGATCCCATTGTCTTGTACCGTCACAATGAGACGTTTTTTCTCTACAGCAAATGAAACATTAATACATTGAATGTGATCTGGATCACTAATAGCTTGTGATGAAGAAAACTTATATGCATTATCTAATACACACTCCATCAAATAATCATACACATCTTGAGAGAGTTTCAATATAAGTACTTCAGGAAAATCATCTGCATAACTAATATGTAAAGCTGATTGCAAAGCTTGCCCATGAATTTCTTCAAACAATTCTTTTGGAATCAATTGTTCTCTATGGTATCGATCAATACTGTTTTCTCCAAAAAAGACATCATTAAAATCTGTTCTATATATTTCAAACATTTTGGTAAGCCCATGAATCATCATTTTGGATTCTTGATGTGCATCTTGTATTTGTCTGGTTATCTCATCATGTTCAGACGATCAATTTTCACAATATCATAATAACATATGAAGTCATTTTAATCTCATAATAGGAGATTTGACTATATGTTCCATAGGTCGTCGTAGTCAAGAAATGATCTCTATTAATTCTTGTAATTTAATAGCAGTTTCTTTGAGGTCACGAGTTTGGTCATCTACCCTTTTTTCAAGATTTTTATTAAAGGCTTGTAACTCTTCTTTCTGTTCAGCTATCGTTTTATTATCACGTATCTTTTCTTGTCTAGATCTTCGTATCACATAAGCAACACCACTAAGAACAACCAATCAAAGAAAAGAGAAGAGAATAAGTATTTTCTGTCTGCGATTTGCATCCTGTGATTCTGTATGTTGTTTTCTTAGTTTTTCGTTTTGAAGTTCATATGCTTCTTTCTTAGCATTAGCTGTTTGTAGATATGATTGTATCATTTCTTGTATTTTGTGTGCATACGTATGATATGTGTCTATTTCTTTGCTTCGGTTTTTTCAGTCAAGTATATTTTTTTGTTGATCTAATTCCTCACATATCTTAATCCATGTATCGAGCATTTGTTTGTATCATTCTAACGCTTGTATCTGATTTAGAGAAAGATTCTGATTATTATTTATTGCTCATAAGATTGTTTGAATTCTGTCTGTACTAAACAATGAATATTTTTTACTGATACTCAAAAGATCTATATCTTCTCCATATTGAAACAATAAAACGTAGCAGTACAAAATATTGTTGATAATGATAGGGTCATCTTCACTTTTAATCTGGTAGAGGTGATCCAAAGCTTTACGAATAGTATGGATTGCTTCACTTGTCTTTCATTGATTCCTGAGGACTTCTGCTTTATGGATGAATGTATTTGATATATTGAGATGAGGTTTTGTGGATGACAAAGATTGATCAATATCTTGATAGGTGAGATTATATAGTTTTCTTCAGCTGAGAGATTTTTGTGCATATTGTTGTGCTAAATCTAGGCTAACTAGATCATCACGATCTGATAATGTTCAAGCAATATTGCTTTGTATTTTAAGAACAAATGCTTTGAGAGAAGATTGTAAGAGTTTTGTTTGAATATCAGTATTGTTAGTGATCTGTTTATTAAACAGAGGGATTTTTTGTATAAAATCCAAAAGTTTTTTGTATTCTTCTAATCAATATTCTTTTTGTTTTAGATCATTGAGCATTGTAGAGTAGCTAGCCCAATTATTCAATGCTTCTACATATGAAATAATATCTTGGATAGAAGCGGTATCTTGTAATGATTTTGGATCTATATTTTTGAGATGCTCATCGATCGAATGAATAATATTCGACAATCTCTTAAACTCTAGAACCGTTTTTTCTAGAGGACTATTTTCCAAAATATCAATGCTTTTTAACAAATCTTTTGCTATTTGAGGATTTTTAAAATCAATGTTAATACCATATTCACTCTCATTGTTTGTAGGTCTTTGTTGTTTCTGATTACAAAAAGCCAACGACAAACACATTCCAACATATATCAACGTCTTTCATATTCATCACACATAGTTTGTTGTGCTTCAACCTCTTGATACGACATTTCTCATAATATAATAATTGACCGTAATAGTCATTATCTAACTAAAAAAAGTGCACAACTCCCATCATCGATGATGATCAGATTTGTTGTACACTTTTGTTATTGTTTTTATTATTTTATTCTTTTGAGAAGATATTATTCTCTACCAGATCATCCGCTATCCATCAATGAGGGAGAACTATCGGATGGCAATATGGAGAAGTTCATCGCGAAGGAGAACAAACTGACTGCTACCAAGAGTATTAACAATACAGAGATTTCTGCTCCATGTATTTTGTCGAGAGCAAACTTTTCTCGAGCCAAAAATGTTTGATTCTTTTTTCTTATTGTTCAGAAAATTTTGGAGAGTTGTTTCATAGAAATACAATAACAAAATATAAATAATCAAACTACTATATCATTTCAACTATAACTCATAACACAACAAAAGTCAAATTCTGGCTACTATGTTCAGCTATTTTTGATGATTGATGAGTTGAAATCTGGAGAGCTAAGCTGTATATACAATAAATATTTTATTATTGTTGTTGTTATAATTCATGACTCTGCATCAAAAAGAGAAACTTTCTGGGTTTTTTACATTCTTTTTATGTTGCTGTATATTATTACCATTTTCCGTTATGTTTTTCGCAATGGGATTTTGACTTGATTCCTGAAAAATTCAATTTAATAGTTGAATGTATAGTATTATACTTTTTTTATGATTGACTGCTCCAATAATAATCTGATTAGGTATCATTAACCGAAGTCTTAAATTATATACTATACTGAAATTTATGAGTATTTTCTACCTAACACTTCTTCTTTTGATGTTATGGAAATTATCATATTTATGATGAGATATACAGCCCGATCGTCGTACCATATCTTCAGGATCTTCTTATAATATTAGTAAGTAATGCTTTTATTCCCCTTCGTTTCTTTCTCATGCTGCGTACTCATACCTGTGGTCAACTGACCTCTCAAGAACTGGATCAACCTATTACTCTGTGTGGTCGGGTCGATACGGTCCGCAAACTGGGCGGGATGACTTTCGTAGATCTACGTGATCGCTATGGTATGACGCAGATCAATTTTGATCCAAGCAAAATAAACCCTGACCTGGTCGAACGTGTTGCGAAGATTCGCCTCGAGAGTGTCGTACAAATCACAGGAATCGTGATCGCCAGACCTGCTGGTATGACCAATGCAGAGATGATCACAGGAGAGATCGAAATCCATCCGACTGAGCTGATGGTGTTATCTGAGGCTGGAGAGCTACCATTTTCTATCAATCACGAAAACCCAGTGAGTGAAGAACTGCGTCTCGAGCATCGCTACCTCGATCTGCGTCGTGAATCTAATCGTGAGGTACTACGTCTCAGACACCGCTTGACTATCGATATTCTCAATTTCTTTGATACAGAAGGATTTACGTATATCGAGACGCCAACCTTCGTGAAGAATACACCAGAATGAGCCAAAGAATATATCGTGCCTACGAGCTCTCATCCGGGTAAGTTTTTCGTCCTCCCACAATCTCCGCAGCAACTCAAACAACTCTCGATGGTAGCATGCGTCGATCGCTACTATCAGCTAGCACGCTGTTATCGTGACGAGCCTTTGAGAGGAGATCGTCAGCCTGAATTTACGCAACTCGACTTGGAGATGTCGTTCGTCGAGCAGGAGGATGTGTTGG
>JBGTAD010000144.1:0-11636 GCA_041750055.1 Candidatus Absconditabacterales bacterium
GTTGCGAGCTCTAGTCTCAGCTTTCCTGCTACTTTTTTCATGATCTTGGTCTGAGCAGATCATCCTACACGAGAGACAGAGAGACCTACGTTGATCGCTGGTCTGATACCTGCATTGAATAGATCCGTCTCCAAGAAAATCTGTCCGTCTGTGATAGAGATGACATTGGTCGCGATATATCCTGACACATCGCCTGCTTGGGTCTCGATGATTGGGAGTGCTGTGAGACTTCCTCATCCGAATTCTTTGGTCACTCTTGCTGCTCTCTCTAGGAGTCTAGAGTGTAGGTAAAACACATCTCCAGGAAAGGCTTCTCTACCAGGTGGTCTCCTGAGTAACAGAGAGATTTCTCTATATGCTGCAGCATGTTTGGTCAGATCGTCATAGATGATGAGTGCGTCTTGATCATGATACATGAAATACTCTCCCAGGGATGCTCCTACATACGGTGCAATATATTGCATGACGGCTGGAGCATTAGATGGAGCTGATACTACGATAGTATAATCTAGAGCTTTTTTTGCTTTGAGCATTTCGACGATTTTTTTGACTTTAGATTCTTTTTGTCAGATAGCGACATAGATACATTTCACTCATTTTCCTTTTTGGTTGATGATCGTATCGAGTGCTACCGTTGTTTTACCTGTTTGACGGTCTCCGATGATGAGTTCTCTCTGTCCTCTTCCTATCGGTACCATACTGTCGATGGCTTTGATTCAGGTTTCTAGCGATTGATTGACTCCTTCTCTAGTCATGACTCCGGGTGCGATTTTTTCAACAGCATAGTATTCAGTGGGATTGATTGATCCTTCACCATCGATAGGGTCTCAGATACCATTGAGTACTCTTCCTAGATATTCTTCTCCTACTCATACAGAGAATACTTTGCCCGTAGATTTTACTATCTGACCTACACTGATCAGAGTATAGTTTCCTAGTACCAACACTCCTACACTATCTTCCAAGAGATCCAATACTACTCCTTTCATACCATTAGCAAATTCTACGATTTCAGAGAAAAGCGCTTGATCGAGTCAAGATACGGTAGCGACTCAGTCTCTTATTTCGATGACTTCACCTTTTTTGGAAAATTCATCTCCAAGATGTGCTTGGTTTATTTGTTGTTCGATTTTTTTGAGTAGTGCGGATGAAATGTCTGACATGTTTGTGTTGTGATTGAGGTAAAGAAGATATATTGGCAATATGTTATGACGATATATAGTGATATAATAGTAATATAGTTCAAGATGATTGGTATTATTAATCATACCAACAGGCATCGTATTACAACAGGCATCGTACTAACTATGTCTATTGTCGCGTGATTAGCTATCCATCCAAACAAAAAAGGAGTCGACTGTATGAGTCGCTCCTCAATATCTAGGTAAATATCTATCAAAAATCAAGTGATTAGTGATGCTGATTTATCTATCCATGCAGTATGGAGTTGTCATTGTTGTTGCATCGCAGTATTTTTTGGTACAAGCACGTTCTCCATTCTCCATCAGATTACACACATTGCATCCATCAAAATAGCTCTGACAGCTGTTTGTAGTTGAGTTGATTGATTCGTTGATGAGTGATTGGATAGTATCTTTGATCAATTGAAGCATAGCAGCTTTTGTTAGTACGCGTTTGCTTCATTCTGGAGTATATATTGATACCATGAGTTCGTTTTTGATCGTATTGAGCTGATCATCGATTCTTTTGATCACGTTTTCAGCGAGTTTTATTCAGTCTGCTGTGAGTCTTGTACTATTATCCATCACAGATTTGAATGCTCTATTGATAGCAGAACGTACTGTATCACTAAGTTTGCTTGGCAATACGACTTGTGACCATGGTGTCATATCAGGAGTATCAACACACTGTCCGGTTGAGACGAATGTCGCTTTGTCGGCGTTGAGTTGACACCTGTTTTCGTACGTGACGTTGATTGGATCACAAGGAGTCGTGACGCATTGTACTTGTTTGGATCCGCATACAGGAGCGAATTCTTTGGTACAGATGGTCATGTCCTGCGCTTGGAGTACAGATAGATACGCTGTTGCGATGAGGCTGGCAGTGATGATGAGGCGAGATGTGAGTTGCATGACTAATACAGGAATATTGATAAAAAACTACCAACAAAACGATGAAAAAAATCTGATCCTATTCATGTGCGTTTGTTGATACTGGTACCATATATCCCAACGAATGAGATGGGTTTTTGTGACACTTTATACTATTCATGTCTGTCTGTTTACGATGTTATTGCGATGGTGTTATGATGTTAGGGGGTATCCATGAGTTCCCAAAATGCTTCGTAGTCTCAAGGTTCTTGGTGTAATCATACTGCTTTCCAGTCTGCTTCTCCTGTGATCCGATTGCGCAGTCCATCGGTATAATCCACATTGAAATACACGACTGCTTTGATCATTGGTTCAGATACAATAAATTGTTTGAGCTTACGCAACCGTTTATCTTTGTTTTTTTTATGGATTTTATAGACATCGAGAGATTTTTGATAGGAGTAATGTTGCTCATATCGTACGGCAGTGGTAGCAACTTCATCAATAACGATCGGCTTTCCTTTGTTTTTGATCCTGTTGAAGACGTTTCGTCCTGGTTCGTAAGCGATTTGTTTTGGCCAGAGTCGCTGTCTGTCGCTTTGACCTTTACCTCGATTATACATGGTCAGACCCATATAGTCTACTCGTATATCTCCAGGATAGTAGTCTTCTCGTGTGTAGCAGCTTTGATAGATCATTTTGATCCGCTGGTTACACTGGATGAGGGGAGCTTGAGGACTGGGAGTGCTAGTTGTGGGGAGGTCTCGATGATTTACAGAGAAGATGAATTTGATACTGTCAGATTTGAGTCATTGTTTGGCTGCTAGGATACGCATATGTTTTCGTGCCTGTTTGAATCGATAAGGATTGGAAGATCGAGAGTATCGACCACCATTCATCTCATGCATCGTCCTAAACATGACCTTGATATCATGCTCTTTGATGAATTGAAAGAATGAAATATATTCTTCATCAAATGCTCATTTTGCTATCTGTTCGGCACTCAGTCCAAATGGCGACAAAGTGAGATGGTACATTCTCCCTGTTCATAGACGACTGATTGCGGTATCTAATAGCTGTTGATTTTCTGGAGTTCGTCTATCGTAGATCATCGATACCAGAGGAAATGTTTTGTTGGATGCGGTTTCTATATCACTGATGTCTCGTCGTCCATTATATTGAGATTTGATACCCAAAAGGTAGCCCTGACCGATTGACTGGCTACCAACGATGGTGATGATAATTCAGCAAAGAAGATATTTGATGGTTGTCATAGATACATGGTTATTTATCATTATCAAAAGTGATTTCTCTGATTGTTACTACTCCTTTGAATAGTGATTCAACTTCTGTTTGGGCGTTTTTTTTGGCTGTTTCCAAAAATCCTCCACTCACAGCTTCTTGTACAAAGATTTTTGTTGCTTGTTCTCTTACGAGGGTTTCTAGTTCGATGTTTCCTTTGGTTAGGACTCATAGATTTCTATCCAGAGTCTTGGTATTCACGCTAGTACTCAGGATTTCAGGTGCAGGCAGCATGATTGATACTGTGAGATCATCGTTGACTCTGATCGCTCCAGATGAGATTTTTTTGAGATCAAATCACGCTTTGAGTGTTCATTCTGCTATCATACTAATTTTATCACCAAACAGGAAATTCTGGATAGCATTAGTCCACCTGTATCATGCCAAGAAGTCATTGAGTTGCTGAGTTCCTTCTAGTGGCTTTGTTACATTCATCTCGGCTGTTTCTAGTTTGAGGGTTGATTGTAGGAGGTTTACTACCGTACGTTGAGTCTGATCGATGAGTATTTGATCAGCTCTGGGATTTCGTGTGATAGCAAGATATCCGATCCCTCCGATCAATGCCACAGCGATGATGATGGTCATGATGTTTTTGAACATCGACCAGAGTCGTCGTATGACTCACAGAGTAATCAATCCAGCAATAGCATATCGTATTAGTGTCATCGTATCAAATCAAAGAAGTCCAAGCATAGTATAATACAGGATCAAAATATAAAATATAAATCTGAATGGTATGTTTTATATGAGTATGGCGAGTGAGTATGGCGTGTGAGATGATTGTCCTAGATCGCGTAGTATGTTATTCAGATTTTGTTTTCTTTTGTAGTGTTTTTTATGTTTTTCTACAGGCTAAGTTTGTCTATTTTAGTGTATTGATATGGTACATGGTGTCATATGTTTTGCTGATCCGTCAAGTTTTGTCTTGCCAACATCTCTTGTACTACATTAGTATATTGGTATGGTGAGTTCAAGTCAAAAACATCGATCAATCGCAAACTTAGTTATCATATTCTTATGATGTGTTGTATATTCATGCTTGGTCTCCAGGTCTAATCTATCAAAACATTATCCAATAATATTGAAGCCTGAGCGCTAGTAATATGATAGATTTTTATTTTTTTGTCCGTAATAACTATCAGTATGCATTCTCATCAATCTCCATCTCATCATGCTCATCATATGAGCGAAGATCGTGTCAGACCCATCAGCAAAAAGACATTCAAACGTATACATATCATTTGGGTAGCAATAGCTACAGGAGGAATCGGTATATTGCTCGTGGCATTATTCTTACGAAATGCACCGATCAGACCAGCGTATTCTGGCAATCAGTCTGCTCAGTCGTCTGATGGTATTACGCTTCCGACAAGACTGCTGTGTCATCGAGATACCTGCCGAACCGTAGAGCTTGCTACTACAATAGCCCAAAGACAGATCGGTCTCATGAATAGGCCTTCGCTAGATCCACAGGCTGGTATGTTGTTTGTGTTTCAGACGCCAGGGAGGCGTCCTTTTTGGATGAAAAACACACTAATACCGCTGGACATTATCTGGATGGATGAGACGTATACTATCGTCTCTGTCCAAACTGCTCAGCCTTGTACTGCCGATCCTTGTCGTACGTATGATCCTCTCACTGATGCTATCTATGTCTTAGAGATCAATGCGGGTCAAGCTCAGCAATACGGTCTCACGAGAGGAGAGAAAATGGAGTTCAGAGATGTGAAGTAAACGGTTTAATTTTTAATGTTACGTATGATTAAGTTACATCTTGATGAAGGTCAAACACATAAGTCTATAAAAGGATTGGAATCTGAGGATTTGAAAGATTTTTCTGTTCTTATTTGACTGAATGGATCTTGAAAGACTCAGTTATTAGATGCTATCCAACAATGAATAATCAAAGATACAGATATTGAAAAAGAAGATGTTCAATATTTCAATTTTAGTACATTTGCTATACAAGACCAAGAAGATCTCAGTCTATATAGTAGTGATGATCAAATATCCTCAGACATGAGGAAACTAGAATTAGTAATGCCTGGAATTACCGCTATTGATAATCAGATCAAAAAGATTATAGGAGATGATATTGAGAAACCATATGATTATACATGAGACCTAGCTGATGATAAAAAAAATAAGTATGATAGATGGATGAAGAGTTTAGTACACTTAGTAGAACAAAATTCTATTTTTCAAGATTGATTTTTGCCCAGAATCAAAGACTCTCTTAAGAGTCTTGCTTATCTCTCTGATTTGTTTGCGGATGAGCCCAGATTTGTTGCTTTACTACAAAATTTGGGGAGGTATAAAATGTTGGGTGATTTAACACAGAGGTTTGTAAGATATCAAAAAAATCTTGTTCTTTCAAAGCTACCAAAAATAAGCGGATGAACGTGAATGAACCAGAGATCTTTTAAGCAGAAGTTTGGATTACCACCTCGAGAAGTATTAAACAATATATTAGATGAAGTAGGGTTGCCTCATAGATTTATTGGACCATCTTTTGATCTTCAAGAATTGGTTTCCAATCAATCGCATAGTTATAAGGCAACAATATCTCTGTGATGAGAAATAGTGCCTTTTGGAGACTTGTCTTCTTGAGAAAAAATCTTATGTGCTTTTGCTGGATCTTTGTATTTAGACAGAACTAAAACTAGCTTCCCTAAGTTATTGCTTTTGGATGAAATCGATGCTGTCCTTCATCCTATTATGATTAAGAATGTACTTCGTGTACTTCAGAACACTTTTTTGAAAAAAAATGGATGTAAAGTGATATTAGCAACTCATTCTGCTAGTACTGTTGCTTTGGTTGAGAAATCTACAAATACTTGAATTTTTGAAATAAAGGATGTAGGCTGAACGAAAGTAATCAAAAAAATCACGAACTTTGATGCAGTTAATTTGTTGAGTGAATGATTTATGACGTTGAGGGAATGAATAAAACTGTTTGATGCAATTTTCCAAAAAGAATTAACAATTCTATCAGAAGGCAATAATTCTGAATATATACAAAAAGCTATTGATTTGTTGTCCCCTCGTTTAAGTGGTAAAGTACAAGTTTATCAATATTCTAAAAATTGATCAACTTGAGCTAGTGATATTGCTTGATTATTTGAATTCTTGAAAATTACAAAGATAAATAAGAAGGCACTTGTCATTTGGGATTGTGATAAAAAAGTTTTGATGCAGAAGAAGACTGAGTCAAAATATATCAGAAAATTCTGCTTTAAGAAAAACAACAAAACTCCTGCTTCTAGTAACTGAATTGAGAATTTGTTTGATATATATCTAGTACCTAATCATATGAAAGAATCTAATACAGGTAAATTGCTCTCTAGTCAAAAGAATCAGTTTTGTGAACATGTTCTTTTAGTTGCTGTTAAAAAAGATTTTGTTAATTTTGAGGATTTAATTGAGCAGATAAATCTATTGTTAAGCGAGGATAGTGTTGATGGAAAATAATTTTTTTGAAGACATCTGAATAGCTGGAGACTGCTAGCAGATTACCCCTCAGATCCTATCTATGATACAGATGAAGATGACATCATAATCGTATCATAATCATGCATATCTCCCCAAAATCATAGTTGTTTTCGTGCATTATTGCTTACGCTTGCAAACCCACTCATAGATTCTTATGATCGTGTCAGATTTTTTTGTATCTTGAAATAGTCTCTGCTAGATGCATCATTCCTGATTGATAACACGAATAGAATCCATACGAATCCAACTGACTAAGCACTTGTGATGAAAAAACACTCATCACAATCAAGCTAAGAGGCGTCCTGCCCATATCACCAGATCACTACGCGCGAGTATCTCATCACAGCCTAGATCTGTAGTCTCCACTCAGATAGATTTGTGAGGGCAGATCATTCCTGTCAGTCATATCTCGAGTGCTAGACGTCGCAAGACTCTTTCGCTTAGGATGAGATCGTCGGGTATCGTTGTGACGACTCCACACAGATGTAATACTACGATGATTGAGCGTTTCGTGAGATCCAAACAGCAACGGATATTAGATCAGCGACTCACGATGAGACCATGACCTATGCATGAGCTGCAAGATGGTAAGGTACTGTATCTGGAGTGACAAGCGATGACATTGCGTGTGATGTCGCATACTTCTCCTAGGACTCGTATTACGATGGATGATGCGACCTTGTTAGTCACTTGATCTGTGGTAGCATGATCCGATCGTGACAATTCTATACTTCGCAACACACTTACCAGACGATACAAACAACAAGCACAACAAAATCTGATACCACTCACCAGAGAACTGATACAGCAGTATGAATTTGATCCATCGCTTCATATCGCTATCAAATCATACAAATCTGCATACGGCAAATGCAGATGAGGTAACGAAATATTTCTCAATTATCGTATCGTGATGTTTCCTCCTGAGATCATTCGTCATATTATCTTGCACGAATTGGCGCACACCAGACATATGAATCATAGCAAACAATTTCGAGATTGCCTCAAACAACTTGATCCACAGACAGATAAACACAGACTGCGATTGCGTCAGCATGGTAGCTGATATTTGGAGTAAGATACATTGGATGTGTATCATAACCAAGTCAAACACATTGCATTTTGGGATCTAGATTCCTATAGATATGTCGTTACATTTTTGTTAGTGTTTTTTTGTGTTTTGATTTCTTTTTGTTATTACGTTTTCATGAAATATCCATCCCACCGTATCAGTTGTTATCGTGTGTTCATTGTTATCTTTGCTCTCATGGGGTGTCTCAGTGTGATAGCTGAATCGACCTATGCTGCACAGCGAAACCTTCCTGGTATTGATATCATTACCCGTGCAGAGCGATGAGCTGATGAGTCTCGGAGATATACCACCAAAGCATCTGTTGATAAAAGCACTCTTGATAGACAAAACTATGATGACTATGTAGAATGACTCAAAGCAACTGACATCGATAAATATCTAGATATTCAGAGAAAGCGCTACGAAGATCAGACTGCAGATGATTATTTAGATCAGATGTATTCAATCAAGTTCGCGGTCTCACGTGTCGTGTCTTTTGCTGAGGATTCTTATCTCAAGCGACCGTATACCTACGCTCAGCGTAAATCTCAGATCATCATCCATCATACAGCCAATGATTATACGCTGATTACGGGTGGAACACAATGACTGTATGGATTTATTAGAGGGATTTATAGATTTCATACCTTCACCAGAAATCGATGAGATATCGGCTATCATTTTTTGATCGGCCCCGGAGGCGAGATTTTCGAAGGGAGAGCTGGTTGACCTGATGTCACTGCGGCACATGCAGCTTGGAACAATATCCCATCGATAGGAATATCACTCATAGGTAACTTCGAGATACAAGAACCTACCGCAGCCCAAATAGATGCGGTCAAACGTTTATCTCTTGCAATCGCTCAAAAATACTGAATCGATCCTCAAGTCCAGACTCAATATCATAAAAGAATCAGTGCATATCCGTATATTCAAGATTACCCGAATCTATCTCTAGTATGACACAGAGATGCTGGAACTACTTCGTGTCCTGGTAGGAATTTGTATACGAGACTGGATGAGATTAGATCATATGTCAGCCAAAATCTGACAGCGTGAGCCGGATTTACTGATGGCTCTTCTAATAATATCACAGCAAACATAAGGATTATTAGACCGTTGAGCGCTTTTGTCATGAGTAATAACGAAGGTGTATTGACTCAGCAGGTTTTTTTGAGTGGGTTTTCTAATACCTGTAATCTTGCTTCTCGCTCTATCAAGATCGTTTCTTGTGCTTATGAGTCGGGCACGATTCGTATTCGTCTACGCAAAGATCCTACCCAAATTGCTAGTTGACCATTGAGAATCAATCTCCCTCTAGCGGGGGGGAAGCAAGTCCAGATACAAGCGTCTGTACTACGATGGACGGATATCCCACTGATCTTAGAAGCTCGCAAAAAATCCTATCTAGCTACTAATCCGCAGACAGCTCCTGCTGCCTCTCAGAAAGTGGTCTCCAAACAAACTCTCCAACAAGCATCATCAAATCTGATCTACGGCATGGTGTCAGTGTTGTTATATGAGCTTTCTACTTCGTACAATCAGCGATCTGTCAGATGTACGGCTACCTGTGATGTCAGTATTGATGGACAGCTCTATCCTAAGATAAGATCCGCTCAGCTACAATCTAACAGTGATGGTACGATCAATATTGTCATGACCTGAGACAAAGCAACCACCTCCACTCAGCTCAATGGGGTCAAAGAAGCGAAGTTTGTGAGTGATATTGAAGGGATGGTCCGTATCGAAAATTATACCAGGACCTCACTGAAAGGTATTCCGCGAAACGTCTTCAGAGATACCATAACATTCAAATCTGAACCCATTAGACTCCTAGGAGCAAACCAAGCAACCAATCAGATCGTCCTCATCAATACTCTGTGGATCAAAGACTACATGAAAGGAATAGTCGAATCTCATGATGGAGAACATCTCGAAAAAAACAAAGTCATGGCACTGATCTCCAAGACTTACATGCTGTACTATCTAGATAAAAAAAATCCTCATCCATCTATCCCTGCTAGTGCTTCGTATAATGCAATCGACGATGCTAGGATATTCCAAAAATACGCAGGAGCGTGAGTAGAACAAACGATCACCAAACGATATCAGGCACTAGATCAGACGCGAGATCAATTGCTTGTGTATCAAGGTACGATACCGATCTTGCCATACTTCAGCTGTTCGGCAGGATTTACACGATCAGGCAAAGAAAAACGATGACGAACAGATACGCCATACCTCAAGACAGTCATCGATATCGGCACTTGTGATACCAAAGAATTTAACGGACATGGCGTGGGTCTATCAGGTAAATGAGCTCAGACAATGGCACAGCGTAATATCAAAGCAATCCAGATCTTACAGTGGTATTATCCGGGCATACAATTGGTCTCGGCTGTCGAGTAACTATTATTTTACTATCTGATGTATACGATGTGCATGAATCTCCTGATTGATAACTATTGATTAGTTTGTGTAGATGAGTTGTTTGATGACCGCAAACAATACGATGTCATGATCGGCAATCTCCATTATCAAGGACCTGACAAGATCATCTTGGTCATCCACAAATGAGTCGTCAAATCCATCAATATCAAACAACTGGGAGATAGCATGGAAGTCATGATGATCAAACATCGTGCAAGATATATGATAGCATGAGATATCAGTTCAATAAAATCTGACAATATCATTGCATCATTACAACTCAATCCTTCGTATAATGAAGAAACAGGAGAGGTGAACTACATCTTGCCCTGAATCAAAATCACCGATATACACAAAATCAATCAACAACTCGTGGATCTAGGATTGATTTGACGTGTTCAGCAACTAGCTAGTTGAATATGTTTTGTGTCTCAGGATGTATCATCGGTAGATTCGCTATCAGCGATGTCTCGAGATGGCTGAGAATTTGATCAGGTTTTGTTTGAGCTTTTTGTGTCTCGTCTGGTGTGATATTACGTGTTGTACGGTACAGTCCAGTCCAAAGGATCAGAAGTCTCCAGCATCAGACGACAGATCCCACTGGTAGGAAACATCCAACAAAAACGGTCAGCTTTGAAACAATCACTGGATCGAGCAAGCAGGCAGGGGATGGTATTATCGTATCAACTCATCGAACATGGCAAATATCCCATCATCCAGATCACGACGCATGACGACGAATTGATCGTTGCGATCGTATCGCTGACAAAACATCAAAGTGCTCTTGAAGATAATCTCCAAATTCGTATGAGTAATGACATCATCCGCTATCAGCAATTGATTTGCGAATATGTGACATCACAATGATGAACCTCAGATGTGTTGGATCAATCGCCAGCAGTCTGGAAACTGATCAAAAAATAAGATACAAGAAATCCCCCTTTCTCCCCCTTTCTCAAGGGGGACGACGTCGAGATATAATGAGAAAAAAAATCTCAAAAGAAACCAAAAAAATCTGAGACGGTTGTCGTTTGATATGACCATCGTCTCAATATAGGGGGTTAGTGTAGTGGTAACACGCCGGTCTTCGGAACCGTCATCGTCAGTTCGAACCTGGCACTCCCTGGATAATAATTATTGGAAAATTGAAAGATTTGAATATTAGAAAATAAGAACCTTGAAGATAACATAGAAAAGAAATTTGAAAATAAGATTGAGAAGACATGACCCAAAACTCCTAAACAAAAGTCACGTATGTGATGGGTCGCAGGGCGAACGCCCCGTTGTCT